>NZ_JBEZDN010000045.1:0-54760 GCF_040648315.1 Pseudonocardia sp. NPDC049154 | reverse complement strand
TACTGGACGCTCAGGGCGACATTCACCCGGGCCGGCCGCGGAGCCGCCGGGCGCGGTAAGTGGTGCTGGAGCACCACTTACCGCGCACGGGCGGCGAAGCCGCAGGTCAGCTCGCCGGAGTCGCCAGGTCGTAGACGGTGCGGCCGCCGACGGTCGTCGGGGTGTAGTGCTGCTCGACCCAGGTCGTGATCTCCGAGGTCGCACGGCCGCGGCCGCCGGGGCCGCCGCCCATGCCGCCGCCGGTGACGAGGTACCGGATCTCGCCGTTCGCCACGTACTGCTGGAACTGCTGCAGCGTGGGGTAGGGGTCGGAGCCGGTGAAGCCGCCCATGGCCATCACCGACGCGCCCGACGCCAGCTCCATCGACGCCGCGCCCTGGGAGCCGGTGGTCGCCGCGGCCCAGCGGGTGCCGGCGTTCTGCAACAGCGTGACGAGCGAGGGGTCGACCGACTCCTCACCGGGGCCCCCGCCACCGAAACCGCCACCGAAGCCGCCCGGACCCACCGTGGCCTCGGGCGAAGTACCGCTTGCGGCGCCACCCGGCGCGCCACCCTGTGCCGTCCCGTCGGGCAGGGCGCCGCCCCGCGTCCCGTCGGGCACGGCTCCCTGGACGCCCTCCGCTGACCGCGCGTCGGTGCGGCCGCCGAACCGGGCGCCCGCGCCCCGCATCCCACCGAAGCCCTCGGCGCCCTCGACCGCGGGACCCGCGCTCGGGATCGAGCCGGTGTGCGCGGTCCCGGCGGTGACCGCCGCCGAGGCGGTCGGGGCGGCGATGCCGGCGAGCACGGCGGCCCCCGCCACCGCGACCCCCCAGCGCCGCCGTCCGGCCGGGATCAGGAGCGCCGCCGTCGCGAGCAGCCCGACGACCAGGACCACCCACCGCAGCCACGGCAGGAAGGTCGGCGACCAGCCCAGCATCACGAACGCCCACGCCGCGGTGACCGCCGAGGTCACGGCCAGGGTCGCCCGACCGGTCCAGGTGTCGCGGGCCCGCCAGGCCTCGCGCCCGCCGAGTGCCACCAGCGCCGCGATGCCCGGCGCCAGCGCCACCGAGTAGTAGGGGTGGATGGTGCCGCTCATGAAGCTGAACACCAATCCGGTCACGACGGTCCAGCCGCCCCACACCAGCAGCGAGCCGCGCGTCCGGTCGGTCCGCGGCGCCCGCCGGGTGAACCACAGCGCCGCGACCAGCAGGATCAGTGCCGCGGGGAGCAGCCAGGAGATCTGCGTGCCGAACGACGTTCCGAAGAGCCGGCCGAGACCCGCCTCGCCGCCGAACATGCCGCCGCCGGGACCGCCACCGCCAGGCATGTCCCCGCCGGGTGCCCCGGGGAAGCCGCCTGCCGCCTCGGCGCCCCCGGGGAACCCGCCGGCGCCCGCCTCGAACCCGCGGCCGCCACCTCCGCCCCCGCCGTTGCCCTCGCCGCCGAAGATCCGGCCGAGGCCGTTGTAGCCGAACGCCAGCTCGAGCGGGGTGTTGTCCGTGGACCCGCCGATGTAGGGCCGCGCGTCGACCGGCCAGAGCGCCACCGCGAGCAGCCACCAGCCCGCGCCGACGACGATGCCGACGCCCGCACCCAGGACGTCGCGGATCCGCCTGCCGACGGTCGTCGGGGCCGCCCACAGGTACGCCACCGCGAAGCCGGGCACCACCAGGAAGGCCTGCAGCATCTTCGCCAGGAACGCGAAGCCGAGGACGAGCCCGGTGAGCAGCAGCCACTTCCACGACGCCTTCTCCAGCGCCCGCACCGTGCAGTACGCCGTGACGACGAGCAGCAGGACGAGGAACGCGTCGGGGTTGTTGAAGCGGAACATCATCACCGCGACGGGCGTCAGCGCCAGGACCAGCCCGGCGAGCAGCCCGGCGCCGGGACCGGCGACCCGCTTCACCGTCGCGTACAGCACCGCGACCGACGCGACCGCCATCAGCGCCTGCGGCGCCAGCATGCTCCACGAGCTGAACCCGAAGATCCGCCCGGACAGCGCCATGATCCAGAGCGACCCCGGCGGCTTGTCCACCGTGATCGCGTTGCCGCTGTCCAGGGAGCCGAAGAACAGGGCGGTCCAGCTCTGCGTCCCGGCCTGCACGGCCGCGGCGTAGAAGGAGTTCCCCCAGCCCGAGATCGCGATGTTCTGCAGGTACAGCACCGCGGTGCCGGCCAGCAGCAGCACGTACGCCGGGCGGTGCCACCGCCGCCGGGGAGCGACGGCGGTGTGCCGGGGCCCGGAGCCGCCCGCGGAGGGTCGGGCGGCTCCGGTGTCGGTGTGGAGCGTGGTGGTCACGGCTGCCTCTCGGTACGGCGGGGAGTGTCAGGCGGCGATCTCGGAGGGCACCTCGGCCGGTCCGGCGGCCGCGGTGCGCGTGCGGCTGCGGAACACCCAGGCGCGGAAGAGCACGAACCGCAGGACGGTCGCGACCAGGTTGGCGACGACGATCGTCACCACCTCCAGGCTCTGGTGGGCGCCGGGCACCAGCGCGCCGAGCAGGGCGAGCGCACCCGTGGTGAGACCCAGCCCGAGGCCGAACACGACGAGGCCCTGGAACTGGTGCTTGGCCGCGTCCTGCCGCCCCCGGACGCCGAAGGTCAGCCGCCGGTTCGCGGCGGTGTTGGCGATCGTGGTGAGCAGCAGCGCCGCGACGTTCGCCCAGATCGGGCCCATGAACGTCCGGAAGAGCAGGAAGAGCAGCAGGTTCGCGAGCGTGCTGGCCACGCCGATCGCCGCGAACCGCACCAGCTGGGTCGGCAGCCCCCGCGGCACGCCCGCCACGGACGTCTGCAGGGGTGCGCGACCCAGCTGGGCCCGCAGCTCGACGATCGGGAGGGCGCCGGTGGCCAGTGCGCGGCCGACCCGCCAGACTCCCTTGAGGTCCGCGGTGGCCGTGGCGACGATGTCCACGGTGGAGTTCGGGTCGTCGACCCAGTCGACCGGCACCTCGTGGATCCGCAGGCCCGCGCGCTCGGCCAGGACCAGCAGCTCGGTGTCGAAGAACCAGCCGGTGTCCTGGACGAGCGGGAGGAGCCGCCGCGCGACGTCGCCGCGGATGGCCTTGAACCCGCACTGCGCGTCGGAGAACCCGGCCTGCAGGGTGCTGCGGAGGATCAGGTTGTAGCAGCGGGAGATGAACTCGCGCTTGGCCCCGCGCACCACCCGGGAGCCGCGGCCGAGCCGGGTGCCGATGGCGAGGTCGGAGTGCCCCGAGATCAGCGGGGCGACGAGCGGGAGGACGGCGTTGAGGTCGGTGGACAGGTCGACGTCGCAGTAGGCGAGGACGTACGCGTCGGACGCCGACCACACGGTGTGCAGGGCCCGCCCGCGGCCCTTCTGCTCGAGCCGGACCAGCCGGACCTCGGCGAGCTCGGCCTGAAGGCGCGCGCCGATCAGCGGGGTCGAGTCGACGCTGGCGTTGTCGGCGATCGTGATGCGGAAGGAGTAGGGGAAGCTGCGCAGGAGGTGCTCGCGCAGCCGCCGGACCGACGGCTCGAGGTCGTTCTCCTCGTTGTGGACGGGGACGACGATGTCCAGCACGGTGCGGTCGCGCCGGCCGCCGCGTGCGGCGTTCCCGGGCGCGTCGTCGGTCCAGTTGTCGGCGGCTACGGGGCTCATGCCGACGACGATCGGGGCCGGGCCTGTCGCGGGTTTGTGGTCGACCTGTGGCTCCGCTGTGGAGCGTCCCCGATCCGGTGTCGCGCCCGTCACGCGGGCGCGGTCGGGGCGGGGAGCAGGCCTCATGGGCCCCGACGATCCCGCCGCCGGCTGTCGTGATCGTGTGCCGGACCTGTGTGGGAGCTGTGGGCGCTAGCGGACGGCCTCGCGCCGCACCCGGATGCCGGCCGCCTCGCGGTCCCAGGCGGCCGCCGAGCCCTCGGCCCGCAGCCGCGCCTTCTGCACCTTCATCGTGGGCGTGCGCGGCAGGGCGTCGGCGACCCGGACGTACCGCGGCACCATGTAGTGCGGCATCCGGTCGAGGAGGAAGCCCAGCAGCTCGGCCGGGTCGATCTCGGCGCCCTCGCGGGGGACCACGACGACCAGGACGTCGTCCTCGCCCAGCTCGCTCGGCACCGCGATCGCGGCGGCCTCGTCGACGGCGGGGTGCGCCTGGACCTCCACCTCGACCTCGTAGGAGGAGATGTTCTCGCCGCGCCGGCGGATCGAGTCCTTGACCCGGTCGACGTAGAAGTACTCGCCGGACGGCTCCTGCCGCAGGGCGTCGCCGGTGTGGAACCAGGCGTTGCGCCAGGCCTCCGCCGTCGCCTCCGGGTTGCGGAAGTAGCCCGTGGTCGTCACCCAGGGATCGGCGCAGCGCAGCACGAGCTCGCCCACCGCGCCGGGCGGGACCGGCATGTCGTGCTCGTCGACGAGCCGGGCCTCGACGCCCTCCCGCGGCACGCCGCAGCTGTAGGGCGTCTCCGGGTCGCCTCGCTGAACACCGTGGTCAGCCGGGCCGTGTCGACGGCGGCGAGCCGCTCGGCGAGCCCGGCGTGCGTGACCATGGTCCGGACCTCGGAGAGCTCCACCGCGTGCTCGAGCAGCCCGCCCTTGTACGCGGTGTTGAACGGGACGTGTACCGCGCCCAGGTAGGCCACGGCGAGCCACACCCGCACGGCCAGCGGCCCGTTCTCCTGCCAGGACGCGACGTGGTCGCCCTGCCGCACGCCCGCCCGCTGCAGGGCGCGGGCGGTCACCCGGACCTGGCGCCGCAGGTCCGCGAAGGTCCACGCGGGCTCGCCGGTGTCGAACACGGCGACGACGCGGTCCGGCGTCTCCGCCGCCCAGTGGTCGATCAGGTCGCGGAACACGACCTCCTGCATGCGGCCTCCCGGTGACGGCGGTGTCCCCGCACTGAACGCGCGTTCAGTCTGCGGGGGGAGAGCGGGTCCCGCAAGGGATCCCCGCCCTGGGCCGCCCGGATCAGGCCGTGGTGCCGCCGGTGAGGTCGTAGAGCGTGACGCCGTCGACGGTCTGCGCGGTGAAGTTCTGCTGCACCCACCCCGCGATCTCGGCGGCCGCGTCGCTGCCGCCGGTGTCCGAGCCGCGGGCGTCCGACCCCGCGCCGCCGACGAACCAGTGGATCTTCCCCTCCGCCACGTACTGCTGGAACTGCGCCAGGGTGGGGGCGGGGTCGGTGCCGTTGAAGCCGCCGACCGCCATGACCGGGGCCTCGGACGCGAGCTGGTAGCCGGCGGCGGCGTTGGAGCCGACGGCCGCCGCGACCCAGGTGTAGTCGGACGCGTCGTCCTGCAGGAGCGTGGTCACCGCGGCGGGCGGGGTGGTGGTGCCGAGCAGGGAGCCGAAGCCGCCACCCGTGCCCCCGCGCATGCCGCCGAAACCGGTGCCGCCGGTTCCGGTCGTTCCCGTGGAGATGCCCGGGGCCGTGGTCCCGGCGCGGCCGGTCGTGCCCCCGGGAGCGCCGGGGACGCCGGCCTGCCCGCCCGGCGTCTGCCCGGCGCGGAACCCGCCCCGCATGCCTGTGCGGCCGAAGCCGGCCGGCCCGCTCGTGCCGCCCGGCCCCCGGCCGACGCCCGACGGCCCGGAGCTCGGGATCGCGCCGCTGTGCGGCTGGGCGGCGGTCGCCACCGACCATGCGGCCGTGCCACCCAGCGAGGCCAGCACCGCCGCCGTCACGACGCCGGCGGAGAGCAGCCGCGGGAACCGGTGCACCCCGAGCAGTGCCCCGGCCGCGACCACGCCGAGCGCGAGGACCGTCCAGCGCAGCCAGGGCAGCCACGAGTCGAGCAGGACGAAGGCCCAGACCGCGCTCGCCACGACCGCGAGGCCGAGGTAGACCCGCGCCGTCGCGGTGGAGCGGAGGCGCCACAGCTCGGCCGCGCCCATGCCGGCGAGCGCGCCGATCGCCGGGGCCAGGGCCACCGTGTAGTAGGGGTGGATGATCCCGGCCATGAAGCTGAACACCAGCCCGGTGATCAGCAGCCAGCCGCCCCAGGCGATCGCCGCGGCCCGCACCCGGTCGGTGCGCGGACGCCGGGCGGTCAGCCACAGCAGCCCCACCAGCAGGATCAGCGCCGCCGGGAGCAGCCAGGACGCCTCCGAACCCATCTCGGACCCGAAGAGCCGGCCGATGCCCGTCTCGCCCCAGCCGCCGCCCGCGCCGCCGCCGACGCTGCCGGTCTCGTCGCCGGTCAGCCGGCCGACGCCGTTGTAGCCCAGCACCAGCTCCATCACCGAGTTGTTCTGCGAGCCGCCGATGTAGGGCCGTGACGCGGCCGGCCACAGCTCGACCACCAGCACCCACCAGCCGCCGGCGGCGACGAGGGCGACGCCCGCGAGCAGCAGGTCCCGGATCCGTCGTCCGATCCCGGTGGGCGCGGCGACCAGCCACACCGCCGCGACCGCCGGGACGATCAGGAAGGCCTGCAGCATCTTGGTGAGGAAGCCGAGGCCGAGGAACACGCCGGCGAGCACGAGCCAGCGCCCGTGCCCGCGCTCGAGCCCGCGCAGGGTCGCCCACACCGCGGCGACCAGCAGCAGCACCAGCAGAGCGTCGGGGTTGTTGAAGCGGAACATCAGCGTGGCGACGGGGGTGAGCGCGAGCACCGCACCCGCCAGCAGGCCCGCCGCGTGCCCGGAGGTGCGTCGCACCGTCGCGTACAGCAGCCCGACGGCCGCGATCCCCGTCAGCGCCTGCGGGACGAGGATGCTCCAGCTGCTCAGCCCGAAGAGCCGCACCGACAGCCCGGTCACCCACAGCGCGGCGGGCGTCTTGTCCACGGTGATCGCGTTGGCGGCGTCGGACGAGCCGAAGAACCAGGCCTCCCAGCTCTCCCCGCCGGCCTGCGCGGCAGCCGAGTAGAAGGCGTTGGCCCAGCCGGAGGCCGAGAGGTTCCACAGGTAGAGGAACCCGGTCCCGACCAGCAGGACCGCGAGCGACGCGCGCTCCGGCAGCCTCCGCCGCCGTGGCGGGGGCGGGCCCCCGGCCACGGGAGGATCGGCGGGGCGCGCGGTCAGGGTGCTCGTCACGCTGCCCGAGGCTGGTGGGCCCCGCTGTGCCGACCCGGTGCCGCACCTGTGCGCCGCCTGTGAGCGGCCCTCACAGCCGCGCCGGGACCTCCGCGGGGACGGGCGCGGGGGTGAGGGGGAGGGTCACCCGGAACTCGGTGCGGCCCGGGCGGCTCTCCAGCCCGACCCGCCCGCCGTGGGCGGCGACGACGGCGTCGACGATCGCCAGGCCCAGCCCGGTGCTGGCGGTGTCGTTGACCGCGCGGGCGCGGCCGGCGGAACCGCGGGCGAAGCGCTCGAAGACGTGCGGCTGCAGCTCGGCGGGGATGCCCGGGCCGGTGTCGACCACGCTGAGCACCGCGGAGCCGTCGGACACCCCGAGGCCTACGGTCACCTCGGTGCCCTCGGGGGTGTGGGTACGGGCGTTGGCCAGCAGGTTGGTGAGGACCTGGGTGAGCCGCGAGGCGTCGCCGGGGACGGTGACCGGCTCCTCGGGCAGGTCGAGCTGCCAGCGGTGGCCGGGGCCGGCGGCGTGGGCGTCGGAGACGGCGTCGAGCACGAGACGGGTGAGGTCGACGGGCGCGCGTTCGAGGGGGCGGCCGGCGTCGAGGCGGGCGAGCAGCAGCAGGTCCTCGACCAGCGTGCTCATCCGCTCGGCCTGCGACGAGATGCGGGTCAGCGCGTGCGCGGTGCCCTCGGGCAGCGCGGCGCCGTCCCGGCGGGTGAGCTCGGCGTAGCCGCGGATCGCCGCGAGCGGGGTGCGCAGCTCGTGGCTGGCGTCGGCGACGAACTGGCGCAGCCGGGTCTCGCTGTCCTGGCGGGCCTCGAGGGCGCCCTCGACGTTGTCCAGCATGCGGTTCAGCGCGGACCCGACCTGCCCGACCTCGGTGCGCTCGTCGGGCTCGGGCACGCGGGTGGCCAGCTCGACCTCGCCGCGGTCGAGCGGCATCGCGGAGACCTTCGCGGCGATGCCCGCGACCTCCTCCAGGGGCCGCAGCTCGCGCCGGACCAGCACCGTCGCGGCGACCGCCGCGCCGCCGAGGGCGGCCCCGATCACGATCAGCTCGATCACGACGAGCCCGTTGACGACGTCCGCGACCTCCTGCGCGGGCTGGCCGAGCACGAGGACGGCGCCGTCGGGCGCGGGCACGGCCACGGCGCGGTACTCGCCGAGCGAGAGCGACACGGTCTGCGGGTGGTCGCCGGGCCGCAACGTCGCGAGCTGGGCGACGTCGGCCTCGGGCACCGTCCGGGAGGACCCGCGGCGGTCGGTGACCGCCGCCTCGTCGACGACGCCCGCGCGCACCACCGCGCCGAGCGTGCCGGGCTTCTGGGCAGGACCGAGGAAGGAGTCGGCCCGGCTGAGGCCGGGCGGGGCGAGTTCGTACCGGGAGAACTGGAAGCGCGCCGCGGCGCCGAGCACGTCCTCGTCGAGGCGGTGGTAGAGGAAGCTGCGCAACGCGATCGCCGTCGCGACCCCGATGACGGCGCAGGCCAGCGCGATCAGCAGCAGCACGGTGACGACGAGCCGGGCGCGCAGCGTCCGGCTCCGCGCCACGACCCGGTCGGTCACCCGTGCGGCCATGCGCCCCTCATCACCCCGCGGCGGGCTTGAGCACGTACCCGGCCCCGCGGACGGTGTGGATCATCGGCGCGCGGCCGGCGTCGATCTTCTTGCGCAGGTAGGAGACGTACAGCTCGACCACGTTGGACTGGCCGCCGAAGTCGTAGTGCCACACCCGGTCCAGGATCTGCGCCTTGGACAGCACCCGCTTGGGGTTGCGCATCAGGAAGCGCAGCAGCTCGAACTCGGTGGCGGTCAGCTCGACGTCGGTGTCGCCGCGGCGGACCTCGTGGCTGTCCTCGTCGAGCACCAGGTCGCCGACGACGAGCTCGGAGCCCTGCCGCGCCGCCGTCATCCCGGCCCGGCGCAGCAGCCCGCGCAGCCGCGCGACCAGCTCCTCCAGGCTGAACGGCTTGGTGACGTAGTCGTCGCCGCCCGCGGTCAGGCCGGCGACCCGGTCCTCGACGGCGTCCTTCGCGGTGAGGAACAGGACGGGGACCTCGGGGCTGTCCGCGCGCAGCCGGCGCAGCACCTCGAGCCCGTCGAGGTCCGGCAGCATGATGTCGAGGACGACGGCGTCGGGCTTGAAGTCCCGCGCCGTCCGGACCGCGGTGAGCCCGTCGCCCGCGCTGCGCACCTCCCAGCCCTCGTAGCGCAGCGCCATCGAGAGCAGGTCCGACAGGGTGGCCTCGTCGTCGACCACCAGGACGCGGACGGGGCTGCCGTCGGCGCGGCGGAGTGGTGCGGACTGCTCGCTCACCTCGGTCATGGTAGGGAAGCCTCGCCCGCGCGGCTGTGTCGCCGGTGGGCGCTCCCTGTGCGTTCCCTGTGCGGGAGCCGCGGCGCCCGCCCGCGCACGGCCCGGTGGCCCGCCCCACAGCGCGGGGACAGGTTCTGTCAGCACGGTGGGCGCCGGTGGCGGACTCCCTCCCGGCGTCGACTCGACCACCTGGCAGACGGCGATGGAGGCCTGCGCCGACCTCGCCCCGGCCCCCGGCGGCGCAGCGACCACCGGCTGACGGGCACGGTTCGATCACGGGGCGGTCCCGGCCCGGCCGGCCGGGCCGCCCTGTACTAGTTTTCGCCGGTGCACGCGGAGAGATCGCCGGTCGTCATCGGCGTCGGGCAGGTCCTGGCCAACCGGGACCGGACCGTCGCGGCGGCCCGCGAGCCGCTGCGGCTGATCGCCGACGCCGTGCACGCGGCCGCCGCCGACGCCTGCGGCACCGGCACCCGGCTGCTCCGGGACGTCGACGCGATCACCGTCCCGCACGTCGCCAGCTGGGCCTACGCCGACCTGCCCGCCCTGCTCGCCGAGCGGCTCGCGGCGAGCCCGGCGCGCACCTTCTCGGCCCCGGTCGGCGGGCAGTGGCCGGCCGCACTCGTCGACGCGGCCGCGGCGCGGATCGCGGCCGGGGAGTCCCGCATCGAGCTGGTCGCCGGTGGCGAGGCCTCGGCGTCGCTCGGCGTGCTGCAGCGGGCCGGCGTCGATCCGGGCACCGACCTCGGCTGGACGGCCGAGCCCGGCGGCCCGGCGCCGATCGGCGCCGACGACCTGGGCAGCCCCGCCATGCAGGCCGCCGGCATGGTGCTGCCGACCCGGGTCTACCCGATGGTGGACACCGCCTTCGGGCACTCCGTCGGCGAGACGCCGGCCGAGATCATGGCCTCCGGTGCGGCGGTGTTCGCGGCGCTGAGCGAGGTCGCCGCCACCAACCCGATCGCCTGGAACCCGGCGGCGCGGGACCCGGCGGAGATCCTGCGCGTCGGACCGGACAACCGGATGATCTGCGAGCCGTACCCGCTCGCGGTCAACGCGTTCCCGCTGGTCGACCAGGCCGCGGCACTGCTGCTGACCTCGCGGGCCGTGGCCCTCGAGCACGGCGTGCCCGAGGAGCGGCTGGTGCACGTGTGGGGCGGGGCCGGGGCCGCCGACGCCGCCGACGTCCTCGCCCGGCCCGCGCTGTCCGGCTCGCCGGCGCTCTGCTCGGTGCTCGACCGGGCGCTCGCCTCCGCGGGGCTGGCCGCCGAGGCGGTCGACGTCGTCGACGTCTACTCCTGCTTCCCCGTGGTGCCCCGGCTCGCGAGCCGCTACCTCGGGCTGCCCACCAAGGCGCTCGCGGGCGCCACCGGCGGCCACTCGTCCTTCGGCGGCCCGCTCTCGACCTACACCCTGCACTCGCTCGCGGCCTGCGCCGAGCGCATCCGCAGCGGGGCGGGCACCGCCCTCGTGCACGCCAACGGCGGCTACCTGACCCGCCAGCACGCCGTCGTCCTCGGCCGGGAGGCCCACGTCGACGGGTACATCGGCGATCCGGAGCCGCACGACACCGCCGAGCCCGGGCCGGCGCCGTGCCCGCTCGCGGAGGTCCCGGAGGAGCCGGTGCGGGTCGAGGCCGCGACGGTCGAGTACGACCGCGACGGCCACCCGGCACAGGGGTTCCTGGTCGCCCGCACCGCCGACGGCCGCCGCCTCGCGGGCTGCACGGCCGAGGGCGACGCGGCCAGCGCCCGGGAGCTCACGGTGTTCCCGGAGGGACCGGCGCACCCGGCGGGCGAGGCGGTCGTCGGGCGCGAGGTGCGGGTGCGGCCGGTGGGGGGCCGGATCCAGGTGGACCCGGCCTGATCGACCCCGCCCGATCGGCGCCGGCTACCGCGCCCGCCAGTACCCGGTGGCGTAGACGGCCCGGCGGCTCAGCTTCCGGTCGGCGAGCAGGTGCGCGCGGATCTCCTTCACCGCGGCGGACTCGCCGGCGAGCCAGGCCTGCCCCTCGCCCCCCGGGAAGGCGGCGGCCCGCACGGCCGCCACCAGCGGCTCGCCGGCCGGGGAGGCACCGCGGTGCACCCAGGTGACGGCGGCGTGGCCCGGCAGCTCCTGCTCCTCGGCGGCGTCGGCGACCTCGAGGATCGCGAGCGCGGGCACGTCGGCGGGGAGGGCCTCCAGCACCGTCGCGACGGCGGGCAGCGCGGACTCGTCGCCGATCACCACGTGGAAGGCCGACGACGGGTCGGGCACCCAGCGCCCGCCCGGCTCGGAGACCCCGACCCAGGAGCCCGGCCCGGCGCCCTGCGCCCACGCCGCGGCCGGGCCGTAGCCGTCGTGGAGCACGAAGTCGACGTCGAGCTCCCCGGCGGCCGGGTCGAAGCGGCGGACGGTGTAGGTCCGGATCGTGGGCCGCGGCTCGCCCGCGGGCCAGACGGGGCCGCCGGTGCTCGCGCGCGGCACGGCCGGCCGGTCCTGCCCCTCGACCGGGAAGAACATCTTGATCCGCCGGTCCGGCCCCTCGCCCGGGAACCCGGCCAGCTCCTCGCCGGTCAGGGTCACGCGGATCATCTTCGGGGTCACCCGGGTGCTGCGGCTGACCTGCAGCAGCCGGGGGGCGGTCGTGGTCACGGCGAACTATGGAACCACTGCCCGTCCGGGCCGGTCGGTGCGCCCCGCCAACCCGCTCCACGCCAGGTCCATCAGGTACTCCGTGGCCTGCTCGGCGGTGACCCGCGGGTCCCGCTTGCGCCACACCGCGAGCCGCTCGCACGCCCCGACGATCACCTGCGCCCAGCCCTGCAGCTGCAGCGGGTCGGCGTCGGGTGCCGCGACGCCGAGCAGGCCGGCGATGAAGTCCGTCTGCTGCGCGCGGATCGCCTCGACCGCCTCCGCCGCGATGCTCGCCTCCGAGTAGAGCAGCGTGAAGGCCGGGGCGCGGTCGTCGAGGAACCGGAAGAAGGCGAGGGTGCCGCGGCGCAGCATGTCCTCGGGGCCCTCGGCGGCGAAGGCGGCCTCGGAGGTGACGTCGAGCAGCTCGGTGCGCGCCCGCGCGACGCACGCCAGCAGCAGGCCCTCCTTGGACCCGAAGTGCGTGTACAGCACCGGTTTCGTGACGCCGACGCGCTCGGCCACGGCGTCCATCGACGCGGTGGCGTAGCCCCGTTCGGCGAAGACCGCCACGGCGGCGTCGAGGATCTGGCGCTCCCGCTCGGCCCGGGAGACCCGGCGCCGCGGAGACGGGGCGGGCGGGCTCGTCTCCATGGCGCAGACCCTACCCGGAGCTAAGTTACCCGTGGTAAGTTACCGGCGGTAACACCCACCGGAGGGGAGCGGAGATGCTGGACACCCTGATCGTCGGCAGCGGGTTCGCCGGCCTGGGCGCGGCGGTGAAGCTGGACGAGGCGGGTCGCCGGGACTTCCTGATCCTGGAGAAGGGCGACACCCTCGGCGGCACCTGGCGGGACAACGTCTACCCGGGCTGCGCCTGCGACGTGGAGTCGCACCTCTACTCCTTCTCGTTCTTCCCGAACCCCGAGTGGACTCGCACCTTCGCGCGCCAGCCCGAGATCCGCGCGTACCTGGAGGCCACGGCCGACCGCTACCGGCTGCGCGACCGCATCCGGTTCGGCGTGCACGTCACCGGCGCGGAATGGGACGGCAGCGCCTGGGACGTCCGCACCAGCGACGGCGAGACCCTGCGCGCCCGGTACGTGCTCTTCGGCACCGGCGCGCTGCACGACCCCGCGATCCCCGAGATCGAGGGCCTCGACCGCTTCCGCGGCACCGCGTTCCACTCCGCGCAGTGGGACCACGGGCACGACCTGGCGGGCAAGCGCGTCGCGGTGATCGGCACGGGGGCCAGCGCGATCCAGTTCGTGCCGGCGATCGCGCCGGAGGTCGGGCGGCTCACCCTCTTCCAGCGCACCGCCCCCTGGGTGCTGCCCAAGCCGGACCGCCCCATCCCGGAGCGCACCCGCCGGGCGTTCCGCCGGTTCCCGCTGCTGCAACGGCTCCAGCGGCTCTCGCTGTACTGGCGGCACGAGGCGCTGGTGCTCGGCTTCCTGCACCCCACGGTGATGAAGGTGGTGCAGCGCCTCGGCCTCGCCTACCTGCACACGGTGTTCGCGGGCGACGCCGAGCTGCGCACGAAGGTCACCCCGACCTTCACCATGGGCTGCAAGCGGATCCTGATGAGCAACGACTACTACCCGGCCCTGCGCCGGGACAACGTCGCCGTGGAGACCGACCGGATCGCCCGCGTGACGGAGACCGGTGTGGTCACGGTCGACGTCGCGGGCCGGGAGACCGAGCACGAGGTCGACACGATCATCTTCGGCACGGGCTTCAAGGTCGCCGACGGCCTGGCCCGGATGAACGTCACCGGTCGGGACGGCGTCAAGCTGGCCGACGCCTGGGCGGAAGGTCCGGAGGCCCTGCTCGGCACCACGGTGGCGGGCTTCCCGAACCTGTTCACGATCGTCGGGCCCAACACCGGGCTGGGGCACAGCTCGATGGTGTTCATGGTCGAGTCGCAGCTGAACTACGTGCTCGACGCCATGCGGACCGTCGACCGGCACCGCGCCGTCGCGATCGACACCCGCAGCGAGTCGCAGGCCGAGTTCAACGACGAGATCCAGCGGAGGCTCGGCAGGGCCGTGTGGGCGAAGGGCGGCTGTGCGAGCTGGTACCTCGACGAGCACGGCCGCAACCGCACGCTGTGGCCCGGCTACACCTTCGACTTCCGCCGCCGGACGCGGAAGCTCGACCCCGGCAATCACGAACTCGTGGCCTGAGTACCCTCCCGGGGTATGCAGCCCGCCGCGGTCTACGCGATCCCGATGACCACCCGGTTCCGCGGGATCACGGTGCGGGAGGGGATGCTCCTGCAGGGGCCCGCGGGCTGGGGCGAGTTCTGCGCCTTCCCCGAGTACGGCGACGCCGAGGCCGCGACCTGGTTCGCCGCGGCGCGCGAGGCGGCGGAGGAGGGCTGGCCGGAGCCGGTGCGCGACACCGTGCCCGTGAACTGCATCGTCCCCGCCGTGGGGCCGGAGCGGGCGGCGGAGATGGTGCGCGCCTCCGGCTGCGCCACGGCCAAGGTGAAGGTGGCCGACCACCCGGACTCCGCGCGGGAGGACCTCGAGCGGGTCGCCGCGGTGCGGGACGCGCTGGGGCCGGCCGGGCACGTCCGGGTCGACGCCAACGCCCGCTGGGACGTCGACACCGCCGTCCGCGAGATCCGCGCGCTCGACGCGGCCGCGGGCGGGTTGCAGTACGTGGAGCAGCCCTGCCCGTCGGTCGAGGAGCTGGCCGCGGTGCGCCGGCGCGTCGACGTCCGGATCGCCGCCGACGAGTCGATCCGGCGCGCCGAGGACCCGCTGCGGGTGGCGGTGGCCGGGGCGGCGGACGTCGCGATCCTCAAGTGTCTGCCGCTCGGCGGGGTGCGCCGGGCGCTGCGGGTCGCCGAGGCGTGCGGGCTGCCGTGCGTGGTGTCGTCGGCGCTGGAGTCGAGCGTCGGGCTGGCGGCGGAGATCGCGCTGGCCGCGGCGCTCCCGGAGCTCGAGTTCGCCTGCGGGCTCGGCACGGGCCGGCTCTTCACGACCGACGTCGTGGCCGAGGCCGACCGGCTGATCCCGCGCAACGGCGTGCTCCCCGTGCTGCGCACGGCACCCGAGCCGGTGCGTCGCGCCGAGGTCGCGGCCGACCCGGAGCGGGCGGCGTGGTGGCGGGCCCGCGCCGAGCGGGTGTCCCTCTTGTGAGGACGGTCGTCCCCGCCCGGCCCGGCACACCCGGACGTGTCGGCACCGGTGTGCGGCGGCCGGGGTCCCACCGCTCTAGGCTGACCGCGTCATGAGCGTCGTCGTGGTCGGGGCCGGGCTGTCGGGGGTGGCGTGCGCCCGCGAGGTCGCACGGGCGGGCCTGCCGGTGAAGGTCCTCGATCGCGCCCACACCGTCGGCGGCCGGATGGCGAGCTCGCCCCACGACGGACGGCCGGTCGACATGGGCGCGGCCTACTTCACGGTGCGGGACCCGGAGTTCGCGGAGGTCGTGGCGGGCTGGCGCAGCGCCGGGCTCGCGCGGCCGTGGACCGCCGAGATGGCGGTGCTCGAGCACGGGGACCGCTCGCGGTCGGCCGGACCGATGCGGTGGGCGGCGCCGAAGGGGCTGCGCAGCCTCGTCGCCGCGCTGGCCGAGGGCCTCGACGTCGAGCTGGACCACGAGGTCACACGGGTCGAGGCAGGGCCGCGGGTCGACGGCGAGACCGCCGACGTCGTCGTCCTCGCCATGCCGGACCCGCAGGCGTTGCGCGTGCTGGCGCCCGGCCTCGGCGCCGTCGCCCTCACCTCGGACCGGCCGTGGCGCCCGGTGCTCACGGTCGCCGCCGGCTTTCCCACCCGCGAGTGGCCGGAGCTCTCCGCCGCCTTCGTCAACGACCACCCCGTGCTCACCCTCGTCGCGGACGACGGCGCCCGGCGCGGCGACGGCGTCCCGGTCCTGGTGGCGCACAGCACCTCCGCCGTCGCGCGGACCTACGACGCGAACCCGGCCGGGGCGATCCCGGTGGTGATCGAGGCCGTGCGCGAGCTGCTCGGGCTGTCCGAGGAACCGGTGTGGACGGACGCGCACCGCTGGCGGTTCGCCGCCCCGGAGCTGGACCGCGCCGAGCCCTTCCACCTCGGCGACGACGGCATCGGGCTCGCCGGCGACGGCTGGGGGAGCTCGCGGATCGAGACGGCCTGGCGCTCCGGCACCCTGCTCGGCCGGGAGATCGTGAAACGCCTGCAGCGCTGACCGGCTCTCGTTGGCGATCGCCGCGCGGCAGGACGTAGCGTCTGGGGAATGAGCGAGACCCGGACCGCCACCCCGCAGACCCCCACCCCGGAGCGCCCCTTCGGCTGGGACCGCGGCACGGCGGCGGCCCGGATGGCGGAGCCGGGCGAGGCGGGCCGCGCGGTCCTCGCGGAGCTGGCCGCGGCCCTGCCCGCGGACCGGGTGCTCACCGACGCCGACACCGCCCGCCCCTACGTGCACGACGAGGCGGAGTGGGCGGAGTACGGCGCCCCGCTCGCCGTCGTCCGGCCGCGGTCGACCGCGGAGGTCGCCGAGGTCGTTCGGGCCGCGGCGCGCCACCGCGTCCCGGTCGTGCCGCGCGGTGCGGGCACGGGCCTGTCCGGCGGGGCCAACGCCGTCGACGGCGGGCTGGTCCTGTCGCTGGAACGGATGCGGGACATCGTGGAGATCGACGCGGGCGAGCGGCTCGCCGTCGTCCAGCCCGGGGTGGTGAACGACGACCTGCGCGCGGCCGCCGCGAAGGAGGGGCTCTGGTACCCGCCGGACCCGGCGAGCGCGCCCTGGTCGACGATCGGCGGCAACGTCGCGACCAACGCGGGCGGGCTGTGCTGCGTGAAGTACGGCGTGACCCGTGACTACGTGCTCGCGCTGGAGATCGTCACGGCGGCGGGCGAGATCGTGCGCGTCGGCCGGCGGACCGCGAAGGGCGTGGCCGGCTACGACCTCGCCGGGCTGCTGGTGGGATCGGAGGGCACCCTCGGCGTGATCACCGAGGTGACCGTGCGGCTCCGGCCGGCCCGGACCGCGCCGCCGCGCACCGTCGTCGGTTTCTTCGACACCCTCGCCGACTGCGGCGCCGCCGTGGCCGCGGTGACCGCCGCCGGCCTGCAGCCCGCGATCTTCGAGCTGGTCGACCGGCACTGCCTCAAGGCCGTCAACGACTGGAAGCACATGGGCCTGCCCGAGGACGCCGCCGCGCTCCTGCTGGCCCAGACGGACCTGCCCGAGCCCGCCGCCACGGCCGAGGCCGACGGCATCCTCGCCGCGTTCGAGGCGAACGGCGCCCGCGACGCCCTCGTCTCGACCGACCCCGTCGAGGCCGACGCGTTGTTCGCCGCCCGCCGGCTCGCCTACCCCGCCTTCGAGCAGCGCGGCGACGCCCAGCTCACCGAGGACGTCTGCCTGCCCCGCAACCGGCTCGCCGAGATGCTGGAGCGGATCGAGGAGATCTCCGCCCGGCACGACACCTTCATCGGCACGGTCGCGCACGCCGGCGACGGCAACCTGCACCCGCTGATCATGGTGCCGCCGGGCGACCCCGAGGCGAAGGCGCGGGCCCAGCGGGCGTTCGACGAGATCGTCGACGCCGCGATCGCGCTGGGCGGCACCGTGACCGGCGAGCACGGGGTGGGCCTGCTCAAGCGGGCCGGCATGCGCCGCGAGCTCGACCCGGGCTCGCTCGCGATGCAGGAGGCGATCAAGAAGGCGTTGGATCCGGACGGGATCCTCAACCCCGGCAAGGTGCTGTAGATCATGAACCGGTTGTTGCCCGCGCTCGCCGACCCCACGGACGGGCCCGCCCTGCGCTTCCCCGACGGCGCCGTCACCTATCGCGAGCTCGCCGCCCTGGCCTCGGACCTGGGCGCCCGGGTCGCCGGTCGTTCCCGCGTCGCCGTCTGGGCCACCCCGACCCTCGCCGCGGCCACCGGCATCACGGCCGGGTTGCTGGCCGGCGTCCCGGTGGTGCCGGTGAACCCGAAGGCGGGGGAGCGGGAGCTCGCGCACATCGTCGCGAACTCCGCCCCCGAGGTGGTGCTGACCGCGCCCGGCGTCGAGCTGCCCGCGGCGATCGCCGCGCTGCCGCGGATCGACGTCGACGTCGCCGCGCGGCCCGATCCGCTGCCGTCGCCCGACGAGCCGCCCGCGGACGCCCCGGCGCTGATCGTCTACACCTCGGGCACCACCGGCCCGCCCAAGGGAGCGGTGCTCTCCCGCGGGGCCGTCGCCGCCGACCTCGACGCCCTGGCCGACGCCTGGGCCTGGACCGACGCCGACCGGCTGGCGCACGCGCTGCCGATCTTCCACGTGCACGGGCTGGTGCTGGGCACGCTCGGCCCGCTGCGCCGGGGTGGCTCGCTGCACCACCTCGGCGCGATCGACGGGCAGAAGCTCGCCGCCGCCGTCGCCGACGGCGCCACCATGGTGTTCGGCGTCCCCACGCACTACCACCGGCTGGCCGCGGACTTCGAGGCCGACCCGGACGCCGGGCGGACGGTCGGCGGCGCGCGGCTGCTCATCTCCGGCTCGGCCGCGCTCACGGCCGTCGACCACGCCCGGATCGAGAAGGCGACGGGGCTCGCGGTCCGGGAGCGCTACGGGCTCACCGAGACGCTGATCCTCACCGCCGCGCGGGCGGACGAGGAGCCCGAGGTCGGCACGGTCGGGCGGCCGCTGGCGAACACCGAGGTGCGGCTCGCGCCCCTGCCCGCGGTCGAGGGCGAGCAGCCCGACGGTGCCGACAATGGCCTGGGCGCGGTCGAGGTCCGCGGGCCCCAGCTGTTCTCCGGCTACCTCGACCTCCCCGAGGCCACCGCCGCCTCCCGCACGGACGACGGCTGGTTCCGCACCGGCGACATCGGCCGCTGGACCGAGTCGGGGCTGCTCGCCCTGGTCGGCCGGCAGGCCACGGACCTCATCAAGTCCGGCGGCTACAAGATCGGCGCCGGGGAGATCGAGAACGCGCTGCTCGAGCACCCGGCGGTGGCCGAGGTCGCCGTCGTCGGGGTGCCGGACCCGGACCTGGGGGAGAAGATCGTCGCGCACGTCGTGCCGGCGGGGGAGGCGCCCGAGGCGCGGGAGCTCATCGACCACGTCGCCGCCCTGCTGTCCCCGCACAAGCGGCCGCGCGAGGTCCGGTTCGTGGGGTCACTGCCGCGCAACGCGATGGGGAAGGTGCAGAAGAAGCTGCTGTGAACGGGACGTGACCTCCGGGCTCGCGATCATGGTTGTCGATCACCCGGATCGGGCATCCTTCTCGTATGACTTCCGGCACCCCGACGACCAGGACCCTCAGGACGACGACCGACACCGACCGGCCGACGGCCAGCTACCGCGGGCCCGCCGCGGCGGGCGCGCCGAACCTGGCCGGTGTCGAAGGGGTGAGCTCGACCGAGACCGGCCGGCCGGTCGTGCTGGAGTTCGAGCGGTACGACTCGCCGGACCTTCGCCTGGCGACCTCCGGCATCGTCCTCGCGATCCATCGCACGGACGACCCGGCGCGCCCCGAGGCGTACTGGCGCCTCGACCTGCCCGACGCGGTCGAGGGCGAGCAGCTGCGCATCCCGGTCGCGCCGCCGGACGTCGAGGGCCTCGAGCCGGACGTGCCCGCCGAGCTGCGCGAGCTGGTGCAGGGCGTGCTCCGCGGCGCGGACATCGCGCCCGTCGGCCGGATCCGCCGCGTCCGCACCGTCGACTCGCTGCGGGACGGCCGGCGCCGCGAGATCGCCGAGATCCGGCGGGACGAGGTGCAGCTCGCCACCTTCGGCGACGCCACCACGCTGGAGAACTGGACGGAGGTCGTGGTGACGGTCTCGGGCGGCCCGGCCGGGCTGCTCGACGCGCTGGCCGCGCGGCTGGCCGAGACCGGCGCCGCTCCCGCGGAGGCGACCGCCGAGGCCGAGCTCGACCGGCTGCTGCGCGAGGCCGCCCCGCCGCCCCCGGCCCGGTGGAAGGGGAAGAAGGGCGCCGCCGGCACCGGCGTGCTCGACTACCTCGCCGAGCACGCGGACCGGCTCGCCGCCGAGGACCTGCGAGCCCGCCGGGACGAGGAGGACGCCGTCCACCAGCTGCGGGTCGCCGCCCGCCGGATGCGCAGCGCCCTGCAGGCCTTCGCCCCGGTCTTCGACGGCCCCCGCGCGGAGGCGCTGATCGAGGAGCTGCGGTGGCTCGGCCGGGCCCTCGCACCCGCCCGGGACCTGGAGGTCCAGGAGGAGCTGATCATCGGGTCGCTACAGGCGCTGCCGCCGGAGCTGGTGCTCGGGCCGGTGAAGGCGCAGGTCACCCGGCACTTCGCACGCTCGGGCGCGGAGGCCAAGGCCGCCGCGGTCGCGGCTCTCGACAGCGAGCGCTACGCGGCCCTGCGTGGCGCGATCGAGCGCTTCCTGCAGGACCCGCCACTGGCGTCGGCGGCCGGGTCGAAGAAGGCGGGCAAGAAGGTGCTGTCGGCGGCGCTGAAGAAGGCGGACAAGCGGTTCGACAAGCGGGTCGTCGCCGCGCTCGACGCCCTGTCCGCGGGGGCGGACTCGGACACCGCGATCCACGACGCCCGGAAGGCCGGCAAGCGGCTGCGCTACGCCACCGAGCTGGCCGGCACCCCCGAGCAGGCCAAGAAGCTCAAGGCGATCACCAAGGCGCTGGGCGAGCACCAGGACGTCGTGGTCGAGCGGCAGCTGCTGCGCGAGCTGGGCGCCCAGGCGTCCGCCGAGGGCGAGAACGGCTTCACCTTCGGCATCCTCTACGGCCGCGCGCAGGCGGACGCCGAGCGGATCGAGGCGCAGCTGCCGGAGCTGCGCCGGAGGTGACGGCGAGCGGTCGACGACGCGGAGGAGACGGCGCGCGGGTGACGGAGCTGCCAGAATCGCGGCCGTGAGCGACGCACGGGACCCGGTGGGCGACCTCCGGCGGATCGCGTTCCTGCTGGAGCGCGCGCACGAGTCGACCTACCGGGTCCGCGCCTTCCGCACCGCCGCCGCGGCACTGCGCGGCAAGGACGTCGAGCAGCTCGCTTCGCTCGAGCGGTCGGGGGAGCTGCGCACGCTCAAGGGGGTCGGCGACGTCACCGCCCGGTGCGTCACCGAGTCCCTGCGCGGCGAGGTACCGGTCTACCTGCGGCGGCTGGAGGCCACCGAGGGCGTCGAGCTGGACACAGCGGCCGCCGACCTGCGGGAGGCGTTGCGCGGCGACTGCCACAGCCACACCGACCAGTCCGACGGCGGCTCCCCGCTGTGGGAGATGGTCGAGACCGCGATCACCCTCGGGCACGACTACCTCGTCGTCACCGATCACTCGCCACGGCTCACGGTGGCCAACGGGCTGTCCCCGGAGCGGCTGCGGCGCCAGCTGGAGCAGATCGCCGAGCTCAACGCCGGGCTCTCCGGGTTCCGGGTCCTCACCGGGATCGAGGTCGACATCCTCGACGACGGTGCGCTCGACCAGGAGGAGGACCTGCTCGCCGAGCTCGACGTCGTGGTCGCGAGCGTGCACTCCAAGCTGCGGATGCCGCGGGACGAGATGACCGAGCGGATGCTGACCGCCATCGCGAACCCGCACGTCGACGTCCTGGGCCATTGCACCGGCCGGATGGTCACCGGGAACCGCAAGCGGCCCGAGTCCGAGTTCGACGCCGACGCGGTGTTCGCCTCCTGCGCCGAGCACGACGTGGCCGTGGAGATCAACTCCCGCCCGGAGCGGCTGGACCCGCCGAAGCGGCTGCTGCGGCTCGCGGTCGAGGCGGGCTGCGAGTTCACCGTCGACACGGACGCGCACGCCCCCGGCCAGCTCGACTGGCTCGACTACGGCTGCACCCGGGCGGTGCAGTGCGGGGTGCCGGCCGAGAAGATCCGCAACACCTGGGAGCTGCAGGACCTGCTCGCGGCGCGCGCCTGACCCGGCCCTCGGCTCAGCAGGGGTCGGCCAGCTCGAAGTCGGCGAAGTCGAAGCCGGGGGAGACCACGCAGGAGACGAGCGCCGGCTCGGTCCCGAGCAGCCGCGCGGACTGCCACGCGCCCGCCGGGACGAGCTGCTGCGGGGCGTGCGCCTGCAGCGTCCAGGAGGCCCCGGCGTCGGGCGCGTGCCCGATCCGGAGGTCGACGGCGGAGCCCGAGTGCCACAGCCAGAGCTCGCTCGAGCGCACCCGGTGCCACCGTGACTCCCCGTCGAGCAGGTACAGGATCGCCGTGGCGGTCGGTCGCGGACCGTGGTCGGTCTCGACGGTCACCGGCGAGGTCCAGGTGCGGCGGTACCAGCCTCCCTCCGGATGGGGAGCCAGGTCGAGGGCGGTGGCGAGGGCGGGCGGCGACACGGGTCGAGTCTCGCGGTCCGCCCCGGTCCTGTCACGTCCGGTGATCATGATCCGTCACCAGACGTGACGGATGTCGGGCCGTGGCTGCGGTGCGTGCACGAACGGGCGGTACCCGACCGGGTGGCAGGACTCGCGTTGCTCACGATCTGCGGTGAAATGAGCGCATTCCTGATGCACGAGTGACGAGAGGTGCTGGCGATGCGGTCGTCCGGTCTGGTGCGCACCCTGGCCGTCGCGGTGAGTGGTGCGGCGCTGCTGACGCTCACCGCGTGTCCCGCCGACGCCTCGCAGGCCGGTCCGGCGGTCCCGTCGGCTCCGTCGAGCTCGGCGGCCCAGGCCGCGGCGTCGCAGTGCCCGCAGACCGCCGCGGACGCGCTGGGCTGGGGCACGCCGACCCGGCAGGCGGACTTCGAGGGCACCGCGCTGCCGCCGGACTGGCACCCCTACGGCCCCGAGCCGGGCCACGACGAGAAGGGCACCCGGACGCCCGCGGCGATCACCGTCGCGAACGGCCAGGTCACGGTCAGCGGCAACGAGCAGGGCAACACCGGCGCGATGAGCTGGCACCCCGGGCAGCGGTACGGCCGCTGGGAGGTGTGCGTGAAGTCCGACCCGGGCCCCGGCGGCTACCACCCGGTGCTGCTGTTGTGGCCGGTGAAGGAGGACTGGCCGGTGGGCGGCGAGATCGACTGGATGGAGATCAGCGCCGACGACCGGCAGAGCACGGACTTCTTCCTGCACTACGGCGCCGACAACTCCCAGGAGAGCGGCTCGGTCCGGCACGACGCCACCGAGTGGACGGCCTACGCGCTGGAATGGGCGCCGGAGAAGATGACCGCCTACCTCAACGGCAAGGAGTGGTACTCCACCACGGAGACCAGCCACTTCCCGCCCGGCGCGATGAACATGACGGTGCAGCTGGACCTGTTCCCGCCCGCCGGCGGCAGCACGGCGATGCACCTGGACTGGGCGAAGCAGTGGTCGCTGCCGGAGAGCGAGCCGGCCGAGCTGTCGCTGGCGCCCGGCGCGCCCGCCACCGGCCAGCCCGACCTGCACCCCGAGCGCACCCCCAAGCCCGTGTCCGAGCTGCCTGCGTCGCCACAGCCGGGCGCGAACCGGCCGGCGACGAACCAGCCGCAGCAGGGCGGCTGACCCCCTGGACTCGTGGGTGGCGGGGCGAAAGGTACTGGGGCCGTCCCGCCACCTACGGCCTCGTGGACGGCGGCGGTGCTGGGGAGCCCTCGCCGCCGTCCACGCTGGTTCAGCCTTGGTATCCGCCCGCGAGGGCCGACCGCAGCTCGCCCGTCGTCGGCGGCTGGGCGCCCCGCCGGGAGCAGGTGATCGAGGCCGCGGTCACGCATTCCTCGAGCACCTCGTCGAGGATGAGCGCGGGCACGGTGCGCAGGGCCTCGCGCCGGGCGGGTCCGAGCAGGTCCCGCGCGTGCAGGGCGGCCAGGAGGGCGGCGGAGAAGCTGTCCCCGGCGCCCACGGTGTCGACGACCTCGACGGCCCGGCCCGGCATCGACGTCCGGATCCCCTCCGCGGTCGCCGCGAGCACGCCGTCGCCGCCCAGGGTCACGGCGACCAGCGCCGGCCCACGGCCCGCCCAGTCGTCGAGCACCTCGCCCGGCGGGACGTCGGGCAGCAGCCAGCGCAGGTCCTCGTCGCTGACCTTGACGACGTCGGCGATCGCGAGCATCTCGTGTACGCCGCGCAGCACCTCGGCGGGATCACCCATCAGCCGCGGCCGGCAGTTCGGGTCGTAGCTCACGGTCGCCGAGCCCGCGGCCTTCGCCAGGAGCTCGCGCAGCACCGCGGCACCGGGCTCGACGGTCAGGGCCAGCGACCCGGAGTGCAGGGCGACGATCCCGTCGAGCGCGCCGGACAGCTCGTCGGGCGTCCACTGCCAGTCCGAGGTGCCGGCGATGCGGAAGTCGTAGTCCGCGACCCCGTCCGGCCCGACCTCGACCAGCGCCAGCGAGGACTGCTCGGGCGCGTCGACGACGTGGGACAGGTCGACGCCGTTGCCCTCCAGGTGCGCGCGCAGCCGGCGGCCCAGGAAGTCCGACCCGAGCCGGGCGAGCATCCGCGCGGGCACGCCGAGGCGCGCCAGGCCGACCGCGACGTTGGCCGGGCTGCCGCCGGGAGCGAACTCGAAGTACCCCTCGGCGGGGGCGGGGACGACGTCGACCAGCGCCTCGCCCGCGACCGCGATCACACCGTTGTCAGCCACGCCGACAGCGTGCCAGAGGTCGGGCCCCGATCTCAGCTCCCGGTTCTCAGCTCCCGACGCGGGAGGCCAGGTTGGCCAGCACGCCGTCGTAGATCCGGGTCAGGCCCTTCGGCGCGAAGGTCCGCTCGAAGAACCCGCCGATGCCGCCCGCGCCGTTCCACGTCGTGGTGATCGTGACCAGGCTGGCGCCCTCACCGGCCGGCGCGACCCGCCAGGTGGTGACCAGCGAGGAGTTCGCGTCCTTCTCCACCACGGTGTCCGGCGTCGGCTGGGTGACGTCGGCCTTCACGTGGCGCACGCGCTTCTTCGTCGCGTGCAGCTTCCAGGTGGCCGAGGTGCCCTCGCCCTGGCCGCCGGTCAGCACCGCGTAGTCGGTGAACTGCTCGGTCAGGATCTCCGGTCGGGTCTGCGCGTAGTCGGCGACGGCGGCGCGAACGGCCTCGACGGGGGCGGGGACGGTTCGCTCGGCGGTCGCGGTCACCTGTGCCATGTTGTCCATCCTGCCCCCGGACCCGCGGGGCGCGGCCGCAGGGGCGCCTGGTAACTCTTCCGGGATGCGGAGGATCCCGGTCGTGGTCGTCGCCGGTTTCCTCGGCGCGGGCAAGACCACCCTGCTCAACCACCTCCTCGCGCACTCGCTCGACGCCCGGATCGGCGTGGTGGTCAACGACTTCGGCGCCATCGGGATCGACGCCATGCTGGTCGGCGGGACGGACGCGATGGTCTCGCTCGGCAACGGCTGCCTGTGCTGCGCGGTGGGGGAGGACGGCGTCGGGCCGCTGCTCGACCGGCTGACCCGCCGGCGGGACGAGATCGACGTGATCGTGATCGAGGCCAGCGGGATCGCCGAGCCCGGCACGCTCGTGCAGCTGATCCTCGAGGCGGCCAACCCGCACCTGGTCTTCGGCGGGCTGATCGAGGTGATCGACGCCGTCGAGTTCGAGGCCACGCGCCGCCGGCACCCGCAGGTCGACACGCACGTCGGGCTGGCGGACCTGCTGGTGCTCAACAAGGTCGACCGGGTGGACCCGGGCAAGGTGTGGCGGGTCCGGCGGCTGCTCCGCGAGGCCAACGGGCTGGCGCCGATCGTCCCGGCCGAGCACGGCGTCGTCGATCCGCGGCTGCTGTTCGACATCGAGGTCGTGCCCGGCCGGCAGCTGCTGCTCGGGGAGCAGGTCGGTGACCACGCGGACCACATTCATGCCGCCTACGACAGCGTCTCCTTCACCTCCGACGCCCCGATGGACCCGCAGCGGCTGCGGGACCTGCTCGACCGCCGCCCGGCCGGCGTCTACCGGATCAAGGGGTTCGTGGCGTTCGGCGTGCCCGGGCACCGGCAGAAGTACGTGCTGCACACGGTCGGCCGGTACGTCCGGTTCCGCCGGGCCCGCTGGGAGCCCGGCGAGCCCCGGCGCACGAGCCTGGTGCTGATCGGCGCGGGGATCGACACCGCCGCCGTCGAGGCCGAGCTGGCGGCCTGCGTGGCGGACGGCTCGTCCCGCACCGACGCCGACGCCATGCTCCCGGTCCTGCGGTACACGTTCGGGGCGTGAGCCGCGCGCGGTCCCCGCGGCGGAAGGCTACCCGGGCGTAACATCGGTGTGTGATCGCGCGCTCCCTGCGGGTCCTCGGTCTGCGACTCGCGTTCCGGTTCCTCTTCGGACTCCCGCGGCCGCTGAAGCGGCTGCTCGCGGGGCCCGAGGTGTGCCTCGAGGGGCAGCTCCTCGACCTCGACCTGCAGCTGCTCAACCGCGCCGGGGAGTGGCTCGCGCGGCTCACCGCGGCGAGCGGGCAGCTGGGCGCGGCGGCCCTGGCCGAGCAGCGCCGCCAGGCGGACGACGCCGCCGAGCTGGCCGCCGAGGGCCCGTTCGACGACGTCGTGACCCGGGACCTGGAGGTCGCGGGGGCCGAGGGCCCGATCCCGGCCCGGCTCTACACGCCGCCGGGCCCGCACGGTCCGGCCGGCCGCTCCGGCCTGCTCGTCTACTTCCACGGCGGCGGGTTCGTGCTGGGCAGCATCGCCTCCGCCGACCCGCTCTGCCGGCTGCTCGCCGCGCAGGCCGGCGTCCGGGTGCTGTCGGTGGAGTACCGGCTCGCGCCCGAGCACCCGTACCCCGCCGCGCTCGACGACGCCCTCGCCGCCTACCGGCACACCCTCGCCCACGCCGAGGACCTCGACGCGGAGAAGACGCTGGTCGCGGTGGGCGGCGACAGCGCCGGCGCGAACCTGGCGCTGGTCGTGGCGCACGAGCAGGCGGTGCGGGGCGAGCCCGTGCCCGCCTTCGTCGTGGCCCTCTACCCGGCGACGGACGCCGACCGGAGCGGCGGCTCGCGCGTCGCGTTCGGCTCCGGGTTCGGGATCAGCGCCGAGGTGCTCGCCGCGATGGAGCAGATGTACCTGCCGGACGGCGTGCCCCCCGACGACGACCGCGGCGCCATCCTGCGCGCCGACGACCTGTCCGGCATGCCGCCGGTCTACCTCGCGACCGCCGGCTTCGACCCGCTGCGCGACGAGGGGGAGGAGCTGGCCGAACGGCTGCGCGAGGCCGGTGTCCCGGTGGTCGCGCGGCGGTTCCCCGGGCTCATCCACGGCTACGCCAGCTTCACCGCGATCAGCCGGGCCGCCCACGACGCCACGTTCGACGCCGCCAGCGCCCTGCGGGCGGGGCTCGCGCTGGCCGACCGCGAGCCCGCCCCGCTCCGCACGATCTGAGTTCAGGCGGTGGCGTGCGTGCCCAGCTCGTCGAGCACCTTGTCCGCCGCGATCGGGCCGATGCCGGAGTACCAGAGGTCGTCGGACACCTCGTGCGCCCGGCCCTGGGCGACCGCCGGGATGCCGGGCCACAGCGGCCCGCCGAGCACGCTCGCCTTGTCCTTCCCGCCGGCCTCGCCGTAGGAGGCGAAGAAGAGGCGATCGCCGTCGGCCTGCCCGATCTGCTCCGCCGAGACCTCGGCGAACGTCCCCGGGACGCGCTGGCTCGCGGGCCGGGCCAGGCCGGCGTCGGCGAGGATCGTGCCGATGAAGGAGTCCTCGCCGTAGAGCCGGACCGAGCCGCCGGTGAAGCGGACCATGCTGATCGTGGTGCCGGGCGCGAAGGTGGCGCCGACCTCCTTCGCCTTGGCCCGGTAGTCGGCCAGGATCCGCTCCGCCTCGGCCTCCCGGCCCAGCGCCTGCCCCGCGACCTGCAGGTTCTCCCGCCACGCCACGCCGACGCGCTCGGCGAACACCGTCGGCGCGATGCCGCTGAGCTGCGGGTAGAGGTCCTCGTGCCGGACCTTGTTCGACAGGATGAGGTCCGGCTTCAGGCCCGCGATGGTCTCGAGGTTCAGGTCGGACTGGGTGCCGATGTTCGTGACGCCGGCGGTGCGGTCGGCGAGGTAGCTCGGCAGCGGGCCGTTCGCGACGGGCGAGGTCGCCCCCACCGGCGTGACGCCGAGAGCGAGAACGCTGTCCAGCTCGCCGGTGTCGAGCACGACGACGCGCTGCGGGGCCGTGGGCACCTCGGTGGTGCCCATGGCGTGGGTGACGGTCCGGGTGCCGGACGCGCCGGCGGAGCCGGCGGGGGCGTCGGCGGACGAACCGCACGCTGCGAGCGAGCAGGCCAGGACGGTCCCGGCCAGGACGGACATGAGGCGGCGCACCCGCAACTCCTCGAGGTCGTGAAGGGTCGGGTGACCTTAACGGACCAATCGGATGTTTCGCTGTGATCGAGCACTCTCACGTTCCGGTGAGGAGTCCGTCACGTTTCGGCGTCGTAACAGGCCGCTCATCAGTTTCGATGGATGGCGTGGCGGCGCTCTACCCCGGCGCGAACGCCGCCCTCCTCCCCGGTGCGACCAGCAAGAGCAAGAGGCAATGAGCACGTTCCCCGGCGACGCGTCCGTCGACTTCGTCAAGCAGGCCCCGACCGACCGCCTGCCCACCCTCGTCCGCACCCGATCGGGTTATCGCGTCTTCGATCCGGCGCTGATCGCCGGGACGCACTACCAGATCGACGACACCGGCACCCTCGTCTGGACGCGCCTGCCCGCGGGCTCGACGGCCCTCGCCGTCCTCGCGGTCGGGGCCGTGTCCGGGCTGCTGCTGGGCGACGGTTGGCTCCTCACGCTGCTGTGGTTCGCCGTCGGCGTCGTGGTGGGCACCGGCCTCGCCGGCCTCGCGCTCACGCTCGTCCACACGATCGACAGCCCCGAGCGCCGCTACCGCAACCGCACGTGCGGTGCCCCGTTCTCGCAGGACGTGACGGACCGCGGGTCGCGCGCCTGGGAGCTGTGCGTGCAGGCCGAGCGCCTGGCCGCCACCAGGTCGTGGGTCGCCGGGCGGGTCGACCGCGAGCGCCAGCTTCCCGAGCTGCTCTGGGCGGGCGTCCTGGGGTCGGGCTGGGCGGCCGAGGAGATCGGCCGCATGGTCAACCCCTCCACCGGTCCGGACCTGCGCGCTCCGGCCTGATCACGACCACGGTGTGACGGGACGCTCCTGGCGTCGCCCGTCGACCACGACGTCGGTCCGCTCGGTGAAGAAGCACACGAGGTCGCGCACGTGCGCGGCCTCGTGCAGCGGGTCGGGGTAGGTCCAGGCCAGGTCGGGCACGCGGCGGTCGCCGACGGTCACGGTCCAGTAGGAGGCCTCGCCCTTGTACGCGCAGCGCGTGCGGGTGGCGGTCGGCTCCAACGGCGCGACGACGTCCTCGCGGCGCAGGTAGTACCGGGTGGGGAGCATGGTCTCGAACAGCAGCACCGGCCGTCGCGACTCGGCGAGCAGCACGCCGTCGAGCTCGAGGCGGACGTGTCGCGAGGAGCCCAGGACGTCCACGCGGTGGAACGGGTCACGGGGGTGCGAGACGTTCGGCTCGTCCTCCTCGAACCAGGCGTCGAACGCGTCGAAGTCGAGGACCACGTACCCCGCCAGGTCGGGATCGGCGAGCCGGAGCCCCATGGCCGGCCGGGTGCCGGAGCCCGTGACGACGTCGACCGGCCGGCCCTCGGCGGTGTGCACGACGAACGGCACGGAGGGGTCCAGCACCGGGCGGTCGGAGACCGAGGCCAGGGGAACGCCCCGCGGGGTGTCGCTCTTCGGCATGTCGTTCGGCGTGAGGTGCGCGGCGATGTCCTCCTCCGGCACGGCGTAGCTCGGCACGACGCGCCGCGGCTCCCACAGCAGCACCGCGCGCGTGGAGTCCACCACCGTCTCCCCGCCCAGCTGGGCCCGGATGCGCTTCGCCACGGGCTCGTGGCGGGTCTCGTCGAGCGCCGCGAACAGGGACCGGTGCTGCAGGACGCTCATGAAGGCATCCTCCGCGCACCCACCAGGCCCCGCGCCGCCTGCGCTGGATGAACCCGGGCTCACAGGTCGACCAGGACGATGCCGGCCGCGACCACCGCGGCCGCGGCGATCCGGCCGATCCCGAAGCGCTCGCCGAGGAAGACCGTGCCCAGGATCGCCCCGACGACGATGCCGGTCTCCCGCAGCGCCGCGACGGCCGCGGTCGCCCCGCTGGTCTGGGCGACGAGCACCAGGCCGTAGGCCGCGAGCGACACCACCCCGCCGGCGAGCCCCGCGACCAGCATCGACCGCGGCTGACGGACGAGGCCCCGCCTCCGGCGGACCAGCGCGACCACCGGCATCACCGGGCCCTGCAGCAGGAACATCCACGCCGCGTACACCGGCACCGGCGTCGTGCCGACCGCCGCGGCGTCGACCACCGTGTAGCCGGCGATGCAGACCCCCGTGGCCACCGCGGCACCCAGCGCGGGCATCGCCGCGCGCGACAGCCGTCCCCCGTCGAGCGCCAGGCTGATCAGGCCCACCGAGATCACCGCGATCCCGACCAGCTGGACCACGGGCACCGCGTGGCCCGAGGCCACCTCGATCACCGCGACCACCCACGGCGCGGTCCCTCGCGCCACCGGGTAGACCTGGCCGAACTCGCCCAGCTGGTAGCTCGCCCACAGCAGCAGCGTGTAGACGACGTGGAGACCCGCCGAGCCCAGGACGAACGGCCACGCCGCCACGGGCGGCAGCCCCAGCACCAGCGCGGCGACCCCGCCGACGACGACGTACGCGGTCCCGATCAGGGCGAACCCCACGAGACGGTCGGGCACGCCGTGCGCGACGGCGTTCCACACCGCGTGCAGCACCGCGGCGAACAGCGTGAGCGCGACGACCCCGGCGGACAGCCCGGACCCGCCGACGAGGGCGAGGGTCGGGAGTGCGGGGTCAGCGAGGACAGCGGGGAAAGCAGCCACCGAGGAGGCTCCTTGGCGTCGGTCCCACCCGGAGATGGGCACGTCGAACACGGAGCCCTCGGGGTTTTTGTCCCGTCAGGTGTCGACCTGCCCGACACGGCGGTCGGGTGGCCGTGGCGCCGCTCGGTCCAGACCCTGGCCACCCTGATTGTGGGTCGGGAGGCGGATGGCAGGCGGAACCCTAGGCGCAACCACGTGCTGCCCCGGGACCCTACGCGGCCGGCTCGAACCGTCACAGCTTCGACGCGGTGGTGCCGGTCGGGGGCTGGATGCGCGGGCCCTCGGGCGCGGTCTCCGGGTGGGGGACCTTCGGGCAGGGTTGCCGCGTGGGCGAGGGAGCGGATCTCCGAGTGCGGTCCCGCCTGGGCCCGAGGGAGTGGACCTTCCGCCGCGGTCGTCGCGGATGCGAGGTGCAACGTCGGCTCCGGTCAACGGAGTCCTTCGCGACGCCGTCCGGCCGCCCATCTCCACCGGCACACTCGTGAGCCGGTAGCCCCCTCGAACTGCTCGACGGCTCGTGCGTGCCGGCGGAGTGGTAGCGAGGCATGATCGGTCTCCGCTCCGCTGCCCGAGGTCCGCGTGCATGCCCCTCCTCGCGGCCCCCGAGCGCGCGACCCGCGCACCCGCCGAACGGGTCGCGGAACCACGAATGCGACGAGCCGGTCGGACCGCTGGAACGGACGACCGCGAAGGCCCGTGCCCGAGCGCCGCGACCGGCGCACCCGCCGAGCGGGGCGCGGAACCACGAACGCGACGACGCTGGTCGGGTCGGTGAGCCTCGCCGCACGTGGGCGCCCCGATCCCTCGCCGGGGGCCGGTCAACCTGGTCCACGGACCGCTCCCGTCGATCAGCCGCACGGCCGGTGCGGCTCGCGCGCCGACCGCCCGCGGGGCGTCGTGCATGCCCCGAAGGTCGGCAGCGCTCGTCGTCAGAACGGCGGCGGTTCGTCGAGGTCGGTGGCCGGGGCGGTGGAGGCCGAGGCTCCTCGACCGGCGTGGGCGAGCGCCAGACGAGCAGGGGTGGGTCGGGGCGGTCCTCCTGGCGGGGGTCGCTGCGGTGGTGGGGGCGGCGGCAGGAGCGGTTCGGAGCGGGTGCGGTAGACCCGGCCCAGCGGGCTGCGCCAGACGAACACGCCGGGTTCGGGTTGGGTCAGGGTCCAGCCGCGATGTGTGAGGCCGTGGTCGTGCCGGCACGCCGCGCCCGCACCGGCGCCCCCGCCGCCGCAGCCCCGGCCCGCTCGGCCTCGACGAGCTCCGCCGCCTGCTCCGCGTCGGCCTTCTCGGCTTCGATCCGCTGGGGCTCGGCCTGCTCCGCCCCGGCCTGCTGCGGCTGGGTCTGCTCCGCCCCGGTCTGCTCCGCCCCGGTCTGCTCCGGCTCGGCCTGCCCTGGCTCGGCCTGCTCCGCCCCGGCCTGCCCTGGCTCGGCCTGCTTCGCCCCGGCCTGCTTGGCTGTCGCGGCCAGGCGCACCGGTCGGGCATGGTCGCCCGAGTCCGCGCCCGTCCCGGCGTTCGACTTCGGGGGCTGCGTGGTCCCCGGCGAGGGCGCGTCGGCACCGTCGCCTCCGGTGTGGGCCGAGGCCGCCGGGGGCGGTGCCGCGGGGGCGCGGGTCGGGGGTGGGGCGGGGGGCCGGGCTGTCGCGTCTTCGCTCCGCCGGGGGCTGCGTGGGCGGGTCGGTCCGGGCGGCGTCGCGCAGCAGCGCGGTGATCTGCTCGTCGGTCAGGGTGTGCAGCCGCCCGTCGAGGAACCCGACGAACAAATCCACCCGGATCTGATCCAGCCGCCCCGGGTGCGCGGCCCGGCGGACCTGATGGGCCGGCCGGTCGACCCGGGCCACCGCGGCGTCGGCGTCCTCCGGGGCCACCCCGTGCGCGGTGATCGTGGCGGTACCGTCCTCGGTCACCCACGCCGACACGCCCCGGCGCGCATGCGCGACCCGGAACCGGCGTTCGTAGTGCGCCAGGTCGATCTCCAGGATCAACCGGCGCAGCCGCCGGGAGATCTCACTGGTGGTCCAGCGCCGCGCCCGCGGCAACACCAGCCCGCACAGGTGCGCGACCTGCGCCGCCGGCAACCCGACCAGATGCCGCAGGAACACCGCCGCCTTCGGCCAGTCGATGTGCCCGCGCTCCAACGCCGCCCACACCGCCGGCAACTCCACCGCCAACGCCACCGCATCGTCGGCCTACCCGTCCGCGGCCCGCCGCGTCCAGGCCGACGCCGCGCGGATCTCATCGGCCCAGCCAGGTGCGGATCCGGCAACTCGGCCACCGAATCGGGCTGGTCCGGGTCGGCGTAGCCGACCGCGACCATCGCCCGCACGAACCGGGCCCGGGTATGACTGTCCTGACGGTGCCAGGCCTCCAACACGGTCACCCGGTCCCGCGCCGGGACCGCGGCCAAAACGATCCGCTCCAACACAGCCGCCAACCCCGGGCCCGGCGGCAGCTCCGCCAGCCCGGCCGGAAGACCCCCGGTCGACGGCACGGACCGAACATACATGCGAGGACCGACAGTTTCGGGCGCCCGCAACGTCTGTCCACAAGCACCTGCTGCGTCCATCGGCGACATTCGCGACCGAGCCGGACCGTTCGGTGAACGCGTCGCCGGGCATCTTGACCCAGCGTGAGTCCCTGGAACAGCGCAAGGCAGCCGTCGCACGGATCGCGCATTCGCCACGACCAGCTCGCCGCCGTCGGCTACGCCCGGCCACGGCCAACCCGGCGGCGCCGACCTACCGGCATCGCCGACTCGGTGTCCCGACACTGCCGACTCGCGCAAGAACTCCTCGACCGACCCACCGCCACCCCTCAGAACCGCTGGTACACCGGCGGTCGCTTCTCCAGGAATGCGCGGGTGGCCTCGTCCCGGTCCTCGGTGAGGGCGGTGAGGATCTGCTGGCGGTTCTCGAACTCCACCGCCCCGACGAAGCTGGGGTTCTCGACGGAGGCCCACATGCCCTGCTTGGTCATCTCCACCGAGAAGGGCGGGTTGAGCATGATCTCGGCGGCCTCGGCGTAGGCGGCCTCGAGCAGCTCGGCGGGGTCGACGAGCTGGGTGACCAGGCCGATCCGGTAGGCCTCCTCGGCGGAGCAGCGGCGGCCGGTGAGCATCAGCTCGTGGGCGCGTCCGGTCCCGACGATCCGGGGGAGCAGCCAGGACAGGCCGATGTCGCACGCGGAGAAGCCGGCCCGGATGAACCCGACGGCGAACAGCGCCGAGGGCGACGCCATGCGGATGTCGCTGGCGAGGGCGAGGGCGAGGCCGCCACCCGCGGCGGGGCCGTTGATCGCGGCGATGACCGGCTGGGGGAGCTGGTGCAGCGAGACGGCGAGGTTGGCGATCTGGCGCTGCCGCGTCAGCCCGTCGATCGGGTGCCGCTGCCGGGCCGGCGGGTGGGGCTCGTCGTCGTAGTGGGCGAGGTCGAGCCCGGCGCAGAAGCCGCGACCCGCGCCCGTCAGGATCACCACCCGGCACGACGGGTCGGTGCCGATCTCGGCGAAGACGGTCGTGAGCTCCGCGACCGTGCCGGCGTCGAGCGCGTTGAGCTGGTCGGGGCGGTTGAGAGTGAGCTGGACGACGCCCTCTCGCGGGCGGTCGATCTCCACCGGCATTGCGGTCCTCCTCGCGGCCTGAACGAACGAACGTTAAACGACCGACCGGGCGTGGAGGAAGAGCGGACCTCAGGGCGTGGCGTCCCCCACCTGTCCGCCGAGGTGCACCGGCCCGTGCGGATCGGCGCAGTGGACGTCCGGCGACTCGTCCTCGCAGTGGTCCACCTGCAACGTCGTGTGCGACAGGCCGTGCTCCTCGCGCAGCACGACCTCGATCGCCCGCTGCACGTCGTGGCAGTCGGCCTCGGGCCGGACGAGGACGTGCGCGGAGAGCGCGGCCTGCCCGGAGGTGATCTCCCAGACGTGCAGGTCGTGGACCTCGGCGACGCCCGCCATCCCGGCGAGCCGGGCACCGAGCGCGTCGGGGTCGACGTCCCGTGGCGCGGCCTCGAGGAAGATCCGCCCGGACGCGCGCACCAGGCCCCACCCCGCCTTGATCATCAGCGCGGCGACGACGAGGGCCGCGATCGCGTCGGCCCGGTCGAACCCGGTGAGCACGACGACGACCCCGGCCACCGCCGTCGCGAGGAAGGCGAAGAGATCGTTGAGGATGTGCTGGAACGCGCCCTCGACGTTGAGGCTCGACCGGTCCGCGCGGCTGATGCACCACGTCGCGGCCAGGTTGACGACGATCCCCACCAGCGCCGTGACCAGCACGAGCAGGCCCGCCACCTCCGGCGGCGACAGCAGCCGCTCGATGCCCTCGTACACGAACCACACCGCGAGCAGCAGCAACGTGATCCCGTTGGCCTGCGCCGAGAGGATCTCCGCGCGCAACAGGCCGTAGGTGTAGCCGCCCCGGGCGGGACGGGCCGCGAGCCGGATCGCGACGAGCGCGAGGACGAGGGACGCGGCGTCGGTGAGCATGTGCGCCGAGTCGGAGATCAGCGCCAGCGAGCCCGCGAGCAGGCCGACGACGAACTCCCCGACCATGAACACGAGGATCAGCGCCAGCGCCAGGCCGAGCCACCGCCGGTCGGTGCCGACCCCCACGCCGTGCCCGTGCCCGTGGGCTGCCATGGGCGCACCGTAGGACCGCGCGGCGCGGCACGGCAACGGCGCTCGGCCCCGTCCACCGCACCGGGGCTCAGCCGATGCTCCGCGGGCTCAGCCGATGTTCCGCGGGAAGTGCGCCGCGAGCTCCGAGCGCGACCGCACCCCGAGCTTCGCGTAGGTGCGTGTGAGGTGGAACTGGACGGTCTTGACCGACAACAGCATCTCGGCGGCGACCTCCTTGTTGGTCATGCCGCCCGCCACCAGGCCCGCGACCGTCCGCTCCTGCTCGGTGAGGGCGTCGAGGTCGTTGTCGTGCAGGCGGGAGCCGGGCCGGCCGGTCTTGAGCTCCCGGTCGCAGCGCTCCACGTAGACCCGCGCGCCGAGGGCGGCGAACCGCTGCCGTGCCGCGGTGAGGACCGCGGCCGCGTCCCGCCGCCGGCCCGCCCGGCGCAGGATCATGCCGTGCGCGAAGTCGACGCGCGCCTTCTCGTAGGGCAGCGGCAGGCCCTCCAGCCGGGCCCGGGCGTCCACGAACGCCTCCTCCGCGGCGGCCGTGTCGCCCCGTACGCCGAGCAGCCGGCCGCGGACGTAGCCGAGCCGGGCCGCTGCGGACCGGTGCCCGCGGCGTCGGACGAGCTCCTCGAGCGGGCGCAGGAACTCGTCCGCCTCGCCGAGCCGGTCGGTCACGACGAGGGCGTTGGCGTACAGGTCGTGCCAGGCCCAGAAGCCGGGTTCGTCGAGCCCGCCGCGCGGGGTCCGGGTGGCGAGCGGGGCGAGGTGCCGGACGACGGCGTCGTAGTCCGAGGCGGCCTCGGCCACGTGCGCGCGGGCGAGCAGGGCCGGCACCGTCATGACGACGTAGTCGTGCTCGGCGGCCGTGCCCAGCTCGACGTGCCGGGCGGCCTCCTCGGTGTCGCCGCGCAGGGCGTGGACCTGCGCGCCCGTCCAGTGCACCAGCGGCCGGAGGAGCTCCAGGTCCGTGGCGCCGAGCAGCAGCCGGGCCTGGTCGACGTTCTGCAGCGCGCCGGACCAGTCGCCGAGCGCGAACCGCGTGCGGGCCAGCCAGCACAGCGCCCACAGCAGGATCCGGTTCGACCCGCCCTGCCGGAAGCCGGCGACCGCGTACTCCAGCTCCCGCCGGGCGGCCTCGGGCTCGTCCTGCGCCAGCAGCAGCCAGCCCAGTCCCATCCGCGCCCGCTGGTGCTGCGGGCCGGCCGGGCTCTCCCGGGTCGCCGCCCGGTACGCCGTGAACGCCTCCTCGATCTCGCCCTGCGCGGCGTACCCGAGCCCGACGATCGCGCGCGTCTCCACCGCCGCCGGCGAGCCCGGTTCGGCGTGCTCGATCGCCCGCCCGGCCCAGCGGACCAGCTGCGCACCGTCCCAGTCGGCGAGGGCGTGGAGCACGTGCCGCTGACAGACCCGCGCCGCGGTGGCCCGGTCGGTCCCGCGGCTGCGCCAGGCGCTGTCGAGGTAGGAGGTGGCCTCGGCGCGGCGGCCGCGCTGGATGGCGACGTAGGCCAGGACGGCGTCGCGCCGGGCGCCCGGCGGCAGGGCCTCGACGTCGGACAACGCGTCGACCGCCTGCCCGAGCAGCCCGGCCCCGGTGAGGGCGTCGACGGCCTGGAGCAGCCGGTCCTCCCGGTCGGCGCGGCTCGGGCTGATCCGGCTGGCGTCGATGAGCGCCCCGGCGACCACCGCCCACGCGCCCTCGTCCGCCTTGCGGCGGGCCAGGTCGAGCAGCTCGTCGGCCAGGGCGGCGTCGGGCAGCGGGGTGGCCTCGACCCGGTGCCGGAGCCGCTCGGTCTCGTCCCGGACGACGGCGGCGGCGCTCTGGTGCAGGTCGTGGCGGCGGGCGGGGGCGAGCGTGGCGTGCACGGCGCCGCGCACGAAGCGCCCGGGGAAGGTCAGCGTGTCCAGTCCGTGTCCCGCGGCGGGGGAGAGGAGGCCGGCGGCGAAGGCCTCGTCGAGTGCGGCGATGGGGTCCGCGACGCCACCCAGCTCGGCCGCCTCGGCGAGGATCGGGGTGTTGCCGAGGACGGCGGCGGCCTCGACGAGTGCGCGGGTCGGCGGCGACGCGGCGTCGAGGGCGGTCTCGACGCGCTGCCGCACGGAGGTGGGCGCGGGCAGCCGCGTCTGCCAGTCCGACCACCGCATCGGCGGGCTGTCGCGCAGGATCTCCAGCAGGTACCGGGCCACTCCGCCGGTGTGCTCGCACAGCCGGCGGGCCACCGGGACCGGCAGGTCGATGCCCGCGGCGCGGGCGGCCAGCAGCCGGGTCTGCTCGGGGGTCAGGGGTGCCACCCGGATCCGCCGGCCGGGCAGCCGGTCGAGGACGTCCCGGGTGTCCGGGTGGGCCGGGGTGTCCGCGCCGGTCCGGGCGGCGAGCACGACCAGCAGGCGGGCCTCGGTCACCCGGACGACGGCCGACGCCACCGCCTGCAGCGAGGCCGGGTCGGCGGCGTGCGCGTCGTCGATCAGCACCGCGAACGGGTCCTCCGCGGCGCGGGTCCGCCAGCAGGCGGCCAGGGCCTCGCCCCAGGCGCCGGGATCGACGGGCCCCTCGGACGGGAGCCCACCACCCAGCCGCCGGACCAGCGCACCCGGCCGCCCCGCCTCCCACGCCAGGCCCTCGGCCTGCACGGACGCGAGGGCGGGTCGGCGGGCGAGGAAGCGCCGCAGCAGCGTCGTCTTCCCGATCCCGGGCACGCCCTCCAGCACGACGACGGCCGGGGTGCCGGCGGCGGCGTCGGCCAGCGCCGCCTCGAGCCGGGCGGACTCCGCCTCCTGCCCGACGACGTGCGCCGGCTCCCCGCCGTGCCCGCCGCCACCGTCGCCGACCCGCCTGCTCATGCCGTCACCGTAGAAGGCGGCTCACCCCAGGTCGCCGCCGGCGACCGGCAGCACCGACCCGGTGATGTACGACGCCTCGTCCGATGCCAGGAACAGGATGGCCGCGGCCTGCTCGTCGAGCGTGCCGTACCGGCCCAGGAACGACGACCCGAGCGTCTGGTCGATGTGCGCCTGGAACCAGGCCTTCTCCCGCTCCGACCGGGCCTCCGGGGTGCCCCGGGAGATCCGGCGCGGCGGCGCCTCCGTGCCGCCCGGCGCGGTCGCGACGACCCGCACGCCCCGGTCGGCGTACTCGAACGCGAGCGACGCCGTGAGCGCGTTGATCCCGCCCTTGGCCGCCGAGTAGGGGATCCGGTGGACGCCCCGGGTGGCCGCCGACGAGACGTTGACGATCACGCCGCCGCCGCGCTCCACCATGGACGGCAGCACCGCCCGGCAGCAGTACAGCGTCGGCATGAGCGACCGGCGGATCTCCGCGGCGATCTCGGCCTCGGTGAACTCGGTGAACGGCTTGAAGTTGATCGCGCCGCCGACGTTGTTCACCAGCACGTCGACCGTGCCCTGCCAGCTCGCGGCCTCGCGCAGCGCAGCGTCGGCGGAGGCGTAGTCCTCCAGGTCGGCCTCGAGCGCGAGGGCCTTCGCGCCGTCGGCGAGCAGGCCCTCGGCGACCTCGTGCACCAGCGGGGACCGGTCGAGCAGTACAAGCTGCCCGCCCTCGGCCGCGGCGCGCTCGGCGACGGCCCGGCCGATGCCCTGCGCGGCCCCGGTGACCACGACGACCTTGCGGTCGAAGCGGCCCGGCGTCACGAAGCGGGGACGACGGGCGGCGGCGTTGTCGGCCATGGCCCGCCGCGTCGTCTCCTTGGACCGGTCGGCGTGCTCGCCGATCAGCCGGCGGGCGCGCTCGCGGTCCCCGGCCTCGATCGCGTCGACGATGTCCAGGTGGTCCTGGGTGCAGCGCGGGTGGCACCAGGTGGCGGTGCGCAGCGACTGCTCCATGTGCCCCTTGACCCCGAGCGCGGTGTAGGCCTGCGAGAGGTGCTCGTTGCCGGTGAGCGTGAACAGGTAGTCGTGGAAGGCCGCGTTGGCCTCGGTGTAGCCGGCGGCGTCGACGAACCGGTCGTCCTCGACGTACGGGAGCGTGGCCTCGGCCAGTACCCGGTACCCGGTGACCTGCTGCGAGGTCAGCCGCCCGACGACGAGCTCGAGCGCGCCGAGCTCCAGGGCGCGGCGGGCGTCGAAGATCGCGTCGGACTCGTGGACGGACGGGTGCTCCTCGCCGATCTCGTACCCGTCGTCGCTCACCGCGGCGGGCGGCAGGGCGGCCGGTGTCGGTGTCGGTGTCGGTGTCGGTGTCGAGGCCGGCGTGGCTGCCCCGTGCAGCGGCGCGAGGTCCGTGGCCGGGAAGATCTCCTGCCCCGTCGTCCCGCGATCGCCGGCGACGACGAGCGCCTCGTCGGGGTCGAGCGGGCGGGCGTCGCCCTCGGGCAGCGCGGCGGGGAACAGCTCCTGCCCGCAGAGGCCCCGCCCGTGGTCGGCGGACACCTGCGGCCGGGCGGCGAGGGCCGTGAGCTCGGCTCCGGCTCCCGCGGGCAGCAGGGCCTGCCCGACGACGGCACGGCCCTCCCCGGCGAGGACCAGCAGGTCCTCCACGTCCGCGACCGGGACGACCGCCGGCTCCTCCTCGGCCGCGGGGTGCTCCTCGCCGGCCTCGGGAACCTGCTCCTCGGTGTCCGTGGCTGCAGTGTCCTTCGCCGCCGCGGCCAGCGCGAACTTCTCGTAGTAGAACCCGCCGGGCGTGATGCCCCGGTCCGAGAAGTGGCCCCGCACCGCGTCGACCATCGCCGGCGGCCCGCACAGGTAGACGGCGGTGGCGCCGTCGTGCAGGTGCTCCGGCTCGATCAGCGAGGTCACGTAGCCCTGGTTCTTCGCCGTGGTGTTCTTGTCCGCGACGCAGTGATCCCAGGTCAGGTTGGGCAGCGACCCGGCCAGCCGCTCGATCGTCTCCAGCTCGACGACGTCCGCGTCGGTCGTCGCCCCGTAGAGCAGGTGCACCGGCCGGTCGCTGCCGAGCGCGTCGAGCGTGCGCAGGATCGACAGGATCGGGGCCAGCCCGGTCCCGCCGGCGAGCAGCAGCAGTGGGTCGGCCGACTCGCTGCCGGGAGAGGAGTCACGGAGGAAGAAGCTGCCGTGCGGGCCGGTGAAGGAGATGTCGTCGCCGACCTGCGCCCGCTCGTCGAGCCAGGTCGACATGACCCCGCCCGGGGTGAGCTTGACCAGGAAGGTCAGGGCGTCCTCGGTCGGTCCGTTGCTGAACGAGTACGAGCGGGACTCGTCCGTCCCGGGCACGGCGATGTTGACGTACTGGCCGGGCAGGAAGGCGAGCTTCTCCCGGTCGGTGATCCCGATCGTCAGCGCGACGGTGGTCGGCGAGAGCCGGTCCAGCCCGGTGACCGTGCCGCGGTGGGTCGCGGCGCCGGTCTTCGCGACGGCCGAGGTCGACGCGATCTGCAGGACCAGCTCGGACCGCGGCTTCAGCTGGCAGGTAAGGACGTAGCCGTCGCGCTCCTCGTCGGGCGAGAGCGCGTCGGGCAGGTAGCTGCCGCCGTCGAACTCGCCGGACTCGCAGAGCGCCTTGCAGGTGCCGCAGACGCCGTCGCGGCAGTCCATCGGGATGTTGATCCGGGACCGGTACGACGCGTCGGCGACGGTCTGGTCCTCGGCGCAGGTGATGAACTTGGTGACGCCGTCCTCGAAGGAGAGCGCCACGCTGTGGGTGGCGGCCATGGCTCCCCTCCTAGAAGTGGTAGACGTCGACCACGTGGTGGATGTAGTCGTTCTTCAGCACCACGGTCTTGCGGCGGATGAGCGGGGACTCGCCGGAGAAGTCGATCGTGTAGAACGACGTGCCGTAGTACGGGTCCACGGTCTTGTACCGGAAGTACATGGTGTGCCAGTTGAAGCGCACGTCCACCAGGTCGCCGCGGCGCTCGATCACCTCGACGTTGCTGATGTTGTGGCTGGTCCGCGGCTCGGGCAGCGAGGTGGCGCTGGAGCGCTCGGTGCGGATCCGGAAGACCCGGTCCTCGAGGCCGCCCTTGTTGTCGTAGTAGACGAGCGAGATGTCGCGCTGCGGGTCCTCGGTGAGCCTGTCGTCGTCGCCCCAGGAGGGCATCCAGTAGACGACGTCGTCGGCGTAGCACTCGAGCCACTTCTCGAACTCGCGGTCGTCGAGGTAGCGCGCCTCGCGGTAGAGGAACTGCTCGATCGTGTTCTGGGTGATCACGCGGGGCTCCACCGTGGTCATGCCTGCTCCTCCTCCTTCGCGAGGGCGGCGAGCATGGTCTGCCGCCAGTAGCCGTGCTGGACCGGGTAGAGGCCCTCGTCCTCGTTGCGCATGCCGGCGGAGATCACGCCGTCCATGCCCAGCGACCTCGCGACCTCGTCCGGGCCGGTGAGCCAGTGCTCCGCACCACGGCTCATGTCGTTCCACGGCGCGGCGGTGGCCCGGAAGGTGAGCTGGCAGGAGCGGAACTCCTCCAGGTCGTCGGGGGTGGCCATGCCCGAGGCGTTGAAGAAGTCCTCGTACTGGCGGATCCGGTGCGCGCGGGCCTCGGCGCTCTCGCCCTTGGGCGCGATGCACCAGATGGTGACCTCGGTCTTGTCCGGCGCGATCGGCCGGAAGTGCCGGATCTGCGTGGAGAACTGGTCCATCAGGTAGACGTTCGGGTAGAGACACAGGTTGCGGCTGCCCTTGACCATGAACTCGCCCTTGGCGTCGCCGAACTGCTCCTTGAGCTCGTCCATCCGGTCCCACAGCGGGCGGTCCTGCGGGTTCGCCGCCCAGGTCCACAGGCAGAGGTGGCCGTGGGGGTAGGACCAGTAGCCGCCGCCGGACTTGCCCCAGCCGCCGGCGTCGAGCGCCTTGGTGGAGTTCTTCGACTCGCCCGTGCCGCGCCGCGAGGTGGTGGCGGCGTAGTTCCAGTGGGTGGCCGAGACGTGGTAGCCGTCGGCGCCGTTCTCCGCCTGGACCTTCCAGTTGCCGTCGAAGGTGTACGTGGAGCTGCCGCGCAGCACCTCGCACCCCTCGGGGGACTGGTCGACGAGCATGTCGATCACCTTCACGGTGTCGCCGAGGTGCTCGTCGAGCGGCACGACGTCCGCGTTGAGGCTGCCGAACAGGAAGCCGCGGTAGGAGTCGAAGCGGGCGACGCGGGTGAGGTCGTGCGAGCCGTCGACGTCGAACGTGTCCGGGTAGCCGGCGCCGTCGGGGTCCTTGACCTTGAGGAGCTTGCCGTCGTTGCGGAAGGTCCAGCCGTGGAACGGGCAGGTCAGGGTCATCCGGTTGTCGGTCTTGCGGCGGCACAGCATCGCGCCGCGGTGTGCGCACGCGTTGATCAGGCAGTGCAGCTCGCCGTTCTTGCCGCGGGTGATGACCACGGGCTGGCGGCCGATGTAGGTCGTGAAGTAGTCGCCGGGGTTCGGGACCTGGCTCTCGTGGGCCAGGTAGACCCAGTTGCCTTCGAAGATGTGCCGCATCTCCAGCTCGAAGATCTCCTCGTCGGTGAAGATGCGGCGGTTGGCGCGGTAGACCCCGGCGGCGGGGTCTTCGACGACGCTGCTGTCGACGACCGTGCGCACCCGGGAGTGGGACACGTCGGCGGTGGCGGTCATGGGAGGGCCTCCCGGTCGAGTCGGCGGTGAGTCGAGTTCGGAACCGGCACCGACTGTCTCCGGGAGGCCGATCGCTTCGCGTCAGCACTCTGCCTAGTTCTGACCCAGCACTTTTTCAGACATCTGATGTCTCAATGAAGCTGTACTAGGTCTTTGTGTGTGCTGGTCGCCGGTCCTACCGTGGAGGCCCGACACCGGAGAGCCCGGTGGGGACCCGACGGAGGGAGAGCGGCATGGAGATCCGCCAGCTGCGCTACTTCGTCACGGTCGCCGAGACGCGGCACTTCGGCCAGGCCGCCGAGCGCCTGCACATGGCGCAGTCGCCGCTCTCGCAGGCCATCCGCCAGCTCGAGGCCCAGGTCGGCGCCACCCTGTTCAACCGCACGACCCGCCGCGTCGACCTCACCCCCGCCGGCGAGGCCTTCCTGCGGGACGCGCTGCGGATCCTCGACTCGGTCGAGGCGGCCCGGGAGCGCGTGCAGCGCATCGGCGACGGGCACAGCGGCCTGCTCCGGGTCGGCTGCACCGGCCTCGCGGCCTACAAGCAGCTGCCGCAGCTGGCCCGGATCGCCGCCCGGGAGCTGCCCGGCCTGATCCTCCGTTACGTTCCCGACCTGCTCACGCCCGCGCAGGAGGAGGCGCTCGCGGAGGACCGCATCGACCTCGCCGTGCTGCGCCCGCCGCTGCGCCGCCCGGGCCTGGCGTCCCGGCCCGTCGCCCGGGAGCGGCTGACGCTCGTGGTGCCGGCCCGGCACCGCCTGGCCGGCGACGAGCCCGTCCGGCTGCACGAGCTGCGCGACGAGGACTTCGTCGTCTACGGCGCCCGGGACTCGGTGGTCGACGCCGCCGTGACGCAGGCCTGCCTCGGCGCCGGCTTCCTGCCCCGGCGCAGCCACGAGGTCGCCGAGACCTCGGTCATGCTCACCCTCGTGGCTGCCGGGCTCGGCGTCGCGCTGCTGCCCGAGTCCGCGCTCGCCCTGCGCGTCGACGGCGTGCGGTACGTGCCGATCGCCCCCGGCGGCCCCGGCACCGACGGCGCTGACCGCACTGCCGACGGCCCTGCTTCCGAAGCGCCCCATGTCGACCTCGCGCTCGCCTGGCGGGCGGACGAGGTGAATCCCGCCCTCGCGCGGCTGGTGGAGGTCCTGGAGGCCAACGGCTTCGTGCCGCCCGAGCCCCCGGCCGTCCCGTACCCCGACCGCGTCCCCGCCCACCCCGGAGAGGCCCGATGAAGATCGCGCACATCGAGGCGATCCCCTTCGCGATCCCGTACCGCAAGCCGCTGCGCTTCGCCTCCGGCGAGGTGCACACCGCCGAGCACGTGCTGGTCCGCGTGCACACGGACGACGGCGTCGTCGGCGTGGCGGAGGCGCCCCCGCGCCCGTTCACCTACGGGGAGACGCAGCAGTCGATCGTCGCCGTGATCGACCGGATCTTCGCCCCGGAGGTCGTGGGGCTCTCGCTGCTCGAGCGCGAGGTCATGCACGCGCGGCTGGACCGCACCGTCGGCAACCCCACCGCCAAGGCCGCCCTGGACATGGCGGTGTGGGACGCCCTGGGCAGGACCCTCGACCTGCCGGTGACCCAGATGCTGGGCGGGTTCACCGACCGGATGCGGGTGTCGCACATGGTCGGCTTCGCCTCGGACGAGGCGATGGTCGCCGACGCCGAGCGCGTCCGGGACACCTACGGCATCACCGTGTTCAAGGTGAAGGTGGGCCGCCGGCCGGTCTCCCTCGACGTCGGCGCCTGCCGGGCGCTGCGCGCGGCCCTCGGCCCGGACGTGGAGCTCTACGTCGACGGCAACCGCGGCTGGACGCCGTCGGAGGCCGCCCGCGCCCTGCGCGCCATGGACGACCTGGACCTCACGCTGTCCGAGGAGCTCTGCCCGGCGGACGACGTGATGGGCCGGCGCTGGCTCACCGCGCAGACGACCATCCCGACCGTGGCCGACGAGAGCGCCACGACCCCCGGCGAGGTCACCCGCGAGCTGCTCGGCGGTTCCGCGACGATGATCAGCATCAAGACCGCCCGCACCGGGTTCCACACCTCGCAGCGCATCCTCCACCAGTGCGAGGGGATGGGCGTCGAGGTCGTGATGGGCAACCAGATCGACGGCCAGGTCGGGACCGCGTGCACCGTCGCCTTCGGTGCCGCGCACCGGCACAGCTCCCGGCGCGCCGGCGAGCTGTCGAACTTCCTGGACATGAGCGACGACCTGCTCACCGAGCCGCTGGAGATCCGCGGCGGGGAGCTGGCCGTGCGTCCGGGACCGGGCCTCGGGATCGAGATCGACCCCGACAAGCTCGCGCACTACCGCACGGACTGACCCTTCCGAACCGCACCGACGCGTCAGGAGACACACCCATGACCACCACCGAGCCCAACCCCACCGAGCCCAACCCGACGGCTGCAGGGTCGGGGCGCAACGCCACCGCCGCGTTCGCCGCCAAGGAGCGCGCCTCCGGGCCGGTTGACCACGCCCGGGTCTCGGCGATCGCGACCGACGCCATCGCCGCGCTGCACGAGGTCGTCCGCAAGCACCAGGTGACCTACGCCGAGTACGACGCCCTGAAGGCGTGGCTGATCAGCGTGGGCGAGAACGGCGAGTGGCCGCTGTTCCTCGACGTCTGGGTCGAGCACGTCGTCGAGGAGGTCGCCAACGCCGACCGCAAGGGCGCCGTGGGCACCATCGAGGGCCCGTACTACATCCCCGGTGCGCCGGAGTCCGCGAGCGAGGCCACGCTGCCGATGCGCGAGGACGAGGCGGGCACCCCGCTGCTGTTCCAGGGCACGGTGACCGACCTCGACGGAGCGCCGATCGACGGCGCGCTGGTCGAGCTCTGGCACGCCGACGACGCCGGCTACTACTCGCAGTTCGCCCCGGGCATCCCGGAGTGGAACCTGCGCGGGCAGATCCGCACCGGCGCCGACGGGCACTTCGCCTTCCACACCATCCAGCCCGCGCCCTACCAGATCCCGACCGACGGCTCCTGCGGCAAGCTCATCGAGGCCGCCGGCTGGCACCCGTGGCGCCCGGCCCACCTGCACCTCAAGGTGTCGGCGCCGGGTAAGCAGCTCGTCACCACCCAGCTGTACTTCGACGGCGGCGCCTACGTCGACGACGACGTCGCCCAGGCCGTAAAGCCGGAGCTGATCCTGCGTCCGACCCCGGCCGCGTCGGGTGAGGGCAACGAGGTCACCTACGACTTCGCCCTGGACCCGCAGGCATGAGCCAGCTCTTCGCCGTCCGCATGGACGTGGCGCTGCCGCCGGACATGGACCCGGCGGCACGCGCCGACCTCCTCGCCCGGGAGAAGGCCTACTCGCAGGAGTGGCAGCGGTCCGGGCACTGGCGCAACATCTGGCGTTGCGTCGGGGAGTACGCCAACCTCTCGATCTTCGAGGTCGAGGACAACGAGCAGCTTCACCAGATCCTCTGGGGCCTGCCGCTCTTCCCCTACATGACGATGACGGTCACGCCGCTCGCCGGCCACCCGTCGGACGTCCACCTCGGCTGACCATCCGCAACGGTCGAACGGCGGCTCACGGCGGCCGGCCCCGGTGACGACTCCCGGGGACCGGCCCCCGGCCGCCCGGCGCAACCGCGCCGCGCCATCGCCGCGCACTTCGCGCCCTGCACGGCGCGCCCTGCACGGCGCCCTGCACTCCGCGCTCTGCACTCCGGCACGCCGCGCTCTGCACTCCGGTACGCCGCGCTCTGCACTCCTGCACATCGCGCTCTGCACTTCAGCACGTCGTACGACACCGGCGTCGACCGGCGCCGGTGCCCCCGCACGCCCTCTTCCCTCGGGAGACAACGATGACCTCGGTCAGGGAGAAGCGGGACGTCCCCCGGGACGTGCTCCGCCGCAGGACCGTCACCTGGATCGTCGCGCTCGCGACCGTCGGCCTCGTCTTCGACGGCTACGACCTCGTCGTCTACGGCACGGTGCTGCCGCAGTTCCTGCGCGACCCGAGCCAGATCGGCGCCGTCACGCCCGCCATGGGCGGCGCGCTCGGCAGCTACGCGCTGATCGGCGTGCTGGTCGGCGCGCTGCTGGCCGGCTCGGTCGGCGACATCATCGGCCGCCGCAAGGTCATGCTCACCGCCTACGCCTGGTTCTCCGTCGGCATGGGCCTGACCGCGATCACCACGACCACCACCCTGTTCGGCCTGCTCCGGTTCGGCACCGGCATCGGCGTGGGCGCCCTGGTGGCCACCACCGGCGCCCTGGTCGCGGAGTTCGCACCGAAGGGCCGCAAGAACCTCTGCAACGCCATCACCTACTCCGGTGTGCCGCTCGGCAGCCTGCTCGCCGCGCTGCTGGCGATCCTGCTGCTCGAGTCCGTGGGCTGGCGCGGGATGTTCCTGATCGGCGCGCTGCCCCTGGTCACGCTGCTGCCGCTGGCGCTGGTCAAGATGCCGGAGTCGCCCGCCTGGCTGCTCGCCCGCGGGCGCGTCGACGAGGCTCGCGCGGTGGCCGAGCGGACCGGCGTGGTGCTCGAGGAGAAGCCCGCCGCGACGCCGGACGCGCCCGCCGAGCGCGAGCGGGCGGGCTTCGCCGGCCTGCTCAGCCGCTCCTACCTGGTGCCCACGATCCTGCTGGGCCTGCTCAGCGCCGTCGGCCTGCTCCTGGTCTACGCGCTCAACACCTGGCTGCCGGAGCTCATGGGGCGCGCCGGCTACTCCACGAAGGGCTCGCTGGCCTTCCTGCTCGTGCTCAACGGCGGCGCGGTGGTCGGCGCGGTGATCGCGTCGCGGGTCGCCGACCGCATGGGCCCGAAGCCGGTCGTCGCCGGGTCCTTCCTGCTGGGTGCCGTGGCGATCGCGCTGCTGACCGTCAACTTCCCGGTGGGCCTGCTCCTGGCGTTCATCGCGGTCGTCGGCCTGGGCACGAGCGGCACGCAGATCCTGATCTACGGGTTCGTGGCCACCTACTACCGGACGTCCGTGCGCGGCGCCGGCGTGGCGTGGTGCGCCGGGTTCGGCCGCCTCGGCGGCATCGGCGGCCCGCTGATCGGCGGCCTGCTGATCGCCTCCGGCCTGGCGCTGAACTCGATCTTCTACGTGCTCACCGTGCTGGCCGTCGTGGGCGCGCTGCTCACCCTCGTGGTGCCGAAGGCGGCCCGGCAGGCGGCGCCGGCCCCGGCGCCCGCGAACCCCGACGCCCTGCCCGACCCGGCGGTGGGCTGAATCCGTGCGACCCGAGATCGCCTCGTCCTGGTTCCGGGCCCGGGAGAGCGGGCTGGCGCCGGACAGCCGCGTCGATCCCGAGGACGTGGCCCCGGTGGACCCGGCCAGCAGGCTGCGCCGGGCCGCCGGGCCCGTCCTCGGCGACCTCGCGGCCGCGCTCGACGGGTCGCCCTACACCTTGATCCTCGCCGACCACGAGGCGCGGCTGGTCGACATCCGGTTCGGCCGGCCGGCCGTGCGGCCGCGGTTGGAGGAGATCGGCGTCGTCGAGGGGCGGAGCTTCACCGAGGCCGCCACCGGCACGAACTCCATCGCCACGGCCTGCGAGGTCCGCGGCGGGATCGCGGTGCACGGGCCCGAGCACTACCTCGAGGCCTTCCGCCGGTTCGCCTGCTACGGCCTGCCGATCGTCGACCCGGCGACCCGGCGGGCCGCCGGTGTCCTCGACATCACCTGCGCCAACTCGCGAGGCAGGTGCGCACCGGCACCGTCGGGATCAACCGCTACCTGCCAGACCCCGCCGCCCCGTTCGGTGGCATCAAGGACAGCGGCATCGGCCGCGAGCTCGGCCCGGAGGGGCCTGGCCGCGTACCGCTCGCTGAAGTTCGTCTACTGCCGACCTGCTCCGGCGGGGCCGGCCACGTACCGTCGCGGTGCCGGCCCCGCCGGGGAGCACGACCCGTACGACCCGCACGGAGGCGCCCCCGTGGCCACGCCCGACGTCCAGGCCCCAGCGACCGCAGCCGTCCCGCCGCGCGTCGAGCGGCCGCCGCGCCCGCTCACCGGGCCGCGCCGGCTGCTCGCGGACCTGGGGCCGCAGTACGTGGCGAACGGGCTGATCGGGCTGGTCTTCGCCGCGACCGGGCCCGTCGCGGTCATCCTCGCGGTGGGCGTGCAGGGCGGGCTCTCCGAGCGCGAGCTGGCCTCGTGGCTGTTCGGGGTGTTCTTCCTCAACGGGATCCTCACCGCGCTCGCGTGCTGGCTCTACCGGCAGCCGCTCGCGTTCTTCTGGACGATCCCCGGCACCGTGCTGGTCGGGCCGGCGCTCGCGCACCTGACCTTCCCGCAGGTGGTGGGCGCGTACTTCGCGACCGGGCTGCTGATGCTGCTGCTCGGGCTGTCCGGATGGGTGCGCCGGGCGATGGCCGCCGTGCCGATGCCGATCGTGATGGCGATGGTGGCCGGGGTCTTCCTGAGCTTCGGGACCGGGCTGGTGAGGTCGGTGGCCGGTGACGTCCTCGTCGCCGCGCCCATGGTCGCGGTGTTCCTCCTGCTCACTGCCTGGGGCGCGGCGGGCCGGAAGGTGCCGCCGATCCTCGGGGCACTCGCCGTCGGCGTCGTCGCGGTGGCGGTGTCCGGCCGCTTCCACCCGCGCGGGGGCGCCTCGGGCTGGCTGGCCGCGCCGGTCCTCGTGGCCCCGCAGTGGTCCTGGCAGGCGATGGTCGAGCTCGTCCTGCCGCTCGCGATCACGGTGCTGGTGGTGCAGAACGGCCAGGGCGTGGCCGTGCTGCGGACGGCCGGGCACGAGCCGCCCGTCAACGTCGTCACGATCGCGTGCGGCGCCTGGTCGCTGCTGACCGCCGGCGTCGGAGCGGTGTCGACCTGCCTCACCGGACCCACGAACGCCCTGCTCACCGCATCCGGCGAGCGGCACCGGCACTACGTCGCCGGGATCTCGTGCGGCCTGCTGGCGATGGTGTTCGGCCTGTTCGCGCCACTGTTCACCCGGCTCATGCTGGCCGCGCCGCCGGCCTTCGTGGCCACCCTCGGCGGACTCGCGATGCTGCGCGTGCTGCAGTCCGCGTTCGTCACGGCGTTCGGGTCGCGGTGCACGTTCGGCGCGCTGGTGACGTTCGTCGTGACCGTCTCCGACGTGACCGTGCTGAACATCGGCGGCGCCTTCTGGGGGCTGCTCGCCGGGTTCGGGGTGACGTGGCTGCTGGAGCGGGGGGACCTCCGCGAGGCCCGCGGCTGACAGCCGCCGGTAACCACCGGGAAAACTCTGCGCTACGGCACCGGGCCGCCCGCCTCCCTCGATCCGGTGTGGACATTTCGGAACGGTTGCCACCGGAAAACATGCGGTCACGCGTCGACCGGCTCCATTGCCGCGGCACGGACCCGCGATCACTCTTCACTCGTCCGTTCGGACCGTCGCCCGCCGTCCGGTGGTGTGTCGTCGTGCTCGTCGAGCTGTACGAGGAGATTCCAGTATGAGGCTGCCCGTCGCCCTTGCTCTGGTGATCGGTGTGATCGGTGCGGTGATCACGTACCTGTACGTGGGTCCGCTGGGAGGGCTGGGACTGATGGTCCCGGCGACGTTCATCGGCGCGGCGAGCTACTTCGCCGCCGGTGGGGACAGGGCCGCGCTGACGAAGTCGGTGCCGGCCAACGTGTGGGGCATCGTGTGCGGCACGGTGACCCTGATCCTGCTCGGGCTCGCCACGAGCCCGATCGTGGTCGGCGTGATCGTCGGCGGGCTCACCGCCGTGTTCATCCTGGGGGCGCTGGTGCCGGCGCTGGGTTTCGTGCCGGGCTCGGTGTTCGGCTTCGCCACGACCGTGATGTTCGGCCTGCTCACCGGGGCCTCCGGCACGGACTTCTCGCTGCCGACCGGCCCGTTCACGGTCATGCTGATCTCGTTCCTGGTCGGCGGCGCCTTCGGGTACGTGAGCAGCGTGCTGGCCGGGAAGCTCGTGGCGAAGCCGGCGGCGACCGCCGCGCAGGAGGCCACGGCCGCGTGATGATCCCGGGGTGACGGTGGGCCGTCCGACCGCTCGGACCGGACGGCTCCACCGGGCCACCACCCCGACCCGCACCGCGTCGTCGGCACCATGCTTGCCGGCCGGGACCGGCGACGCGCCCGGCCGCGGCGATCAGCCGAGCACAGGTTGATCGCCGCGGTCGGCCCTGTCAATTCGGCCCTGTCGCTCATGGTCCTGTCGCTGACGGCCCTGTCGATCTCGGCCCTGTCGATCTCGGCCCTGTCGATCTCGGCCCTGTCGATCTCGGCCCTGTCGATCTCGGCCCTGTCACTTCGCCCCGCCCGTCCAGGGCGTGCAGGACGGCGATCATGTCCTCGCCGCCGAGGCCGAGGTCCGCGGCGGTGGTGAAGAGCTGCAGGCAGGCGTCCATCAGCGGGGCCGGGGAACCCGCCTCGCGGGCCGACCCGCGGACCAGCCGGCAGTTCTTGAGGACGTCGTCGATCGCGGCCTGGGCGGCGAAGTCCCCGACCAGGAGCTTGCCGAGCTTGACCCGCGAGACGGGGGACGCCATCGGGCCCGCGTCGAGCACCTCGATGAAGAGCCGCGGGTCCAAGCCGTGCGCGGCGGCGAGCCGCCAGGCCTCCGCCAGCCCGGTGACCAGCGTGATCAGCACGGTGTTCACGGCGAACTTCATCCGCAGCGCCGAGGGCACCGGACCGCACTCCACGATGCGGGCGCACAGCGGGGCCAGGAGCGGCCGGACCCGCGCGACGTCGTCGGGGTCGCCCGCGAGCATCCCGACGAGCGCGCCCTCCTCGGCCGGGGTGCGGGAGCCCGAGACCGGTGCCTCGACGTACCGCCCGCCGGCGGCCCGGACGTCGGCCTCCAGCCCCTGCGACCAGGACGCGGACACCGTTCCGGTGTGGACGATCGTGCGGCCCGTGACGAGGTGGGCGAACACGGGCGTGCCCCGCTCCAGGACCGCGTCGACGGCGGCCTCGTCGGCCAGCATCACCAGGACGACCTCCGCGTCGGCGAGGACCTCGGCCGGCGTCGCGGCCAGGCGTGCACCCGCGGCCACCACGGCCTCCGCGCGGGCGGCCGTCCGGTTCCAGACGACGAGATCGTGCCCGGCCCGCGCGAGCCGCACCGCCATCGGCCGGCCCATCCCCCCGAGGCCGAGGAAGCCGAGCCGGGTGGTGCTCACCGGGCATCCCGCGGCGGGACGACGTACTCCACGCAGTCCGGCAGGAGGTGCCGACGGGCGAGCCGCGCCGGCACCTCGGCCCGCGGCGGCGGGACGGCGACGAGGAAGCGTGCGGCCAGGGATGGGGCATCGCAGGCGTCGACGACCGCCACGACGTCCGGGCAGGTGGCCGCGGTGATCCGGTGGGCGGTCGGCGCGACGGGAACCGGACGGGCCGGGCGATCGGCGGGAGGCCGGACGGGCACGGCGGGAACTCCGTTCGGACGGGAGGAACCGACCCGGTCATGTCAGGGCCGCGACCCCGGGACCGGCAACGGTCGGCCGCGGCGCCGTCAGGCCGGCGTCAGGCTGACGCGACGCTGACGTCCGCGGGCGCCGCCCCTTGCCGCGGCGGGCCGGCCGATCTACCTGTGGCTCATGGACCGGGCGGCGCGGGAGCGCGAGCTGTGGCGGGTGATCGAGGCGGTGCACGCCGTCGTCTACTTCGCCCCGGAGCCGGCCGACCGGCTCGGCGGACTGGGCCTGCGCGGGTTCTGGCGCCGCTACTTCGCCTCCCGCGCCGCGGCGCTGGGGCCGGTGCCGGCGGCGGTCGTCACGGCGCTCTTCCACGGCTTCGCGCCGGGGATGGTGGCACGGGCCGTGCCCGAGGTGTGGGAGGTCGCGGAACCCTCCGCGGTCGTCGCCGCGCGGACGGCCGGGGCCGCGGCGGCGCTCGGGCGGGTCCGGCCGGCGGACTGGGACCCCGGGCCAGCCCTCGCGATGCTCGGCGCGGCCCTGCCCCCGTCGTTCGGCGGGCGGGCCCTCGCGGCCGCTCATGCGGCGCTCCCCGAACCCGCCGACGATCTGGCCCGGCTGTGGCACGCTGCGACCGTGCTGCGCGAGTACCGGGGGGACGGGCACGTGGCGGCGCTGGTGGCGGCGGGCGTCGACGGCGCGGCGGCCCACGTGCTGCTCGCCGCGCTCGGGACGCTCGTCCCCGACCAGCGCGAATACCGGGGCTGGAGCCCAGCGGAGTGGGCCGGCGCCGGGGAGGCCTTGCGGGCCCGGGGCTGGCTCGACGCCGGCGGTGCGATCACCCCACGGGGGCGCGACGCCCGGGCGATGATCGAGCACTGCACGGACGACGCGGCCGCCCCCGCGCTCGCAGCGCTCGACGACGCGGCCCTCGAGGAGCTGCTCGCGGCGCTCACACCCCTGGCCGCGGCCGTCGTCGAGGCGGGGGCGGTCCCGTACCCGAACGCGATGGGGGTCCCGGCGCCGGCGGCCGTCCGGTGACCCCGCGGTTCCTCGTCCTCGGCCCGCTCGCGGTGCGCGACGGGGAGGGCCGCGCGATCACGCTCACCGGGCGCCGCGACCGGGCGATCCTGGCCGCCCTGCTGGCCTGCCGGAACCGCACGGTGCCGGTGGAGGTGCTCGCCGAGGCCGGGTGGGGAGCCTCGGGCGGGTGGACCCCGAACGCCCTGCAGGCCCGGATCTCGCACCTGCGCCGGCTCGTGGGACCGGACCGGATCGTGCGCGAGGGCGGGCACTACCTGCTCCGGACCGGCCCCGGGGAGGGCGACGACGACCTGCTCCGGGAGGCCCTCGACCGGGCCCGTGGCCTGCTCGCCGGCGCTGCGCCGAAGGAGGCGGCGGCCGCGCTGGAGGAAGGACTCGCCCTCGTCCGCGGCGCGCCGTACGAGGGGACGGCCGACTGCGCGGTGGTCGCCCCGGCCGCCGCCCGCCTGGCGGAGCTGCTGGTCACGGCCCGGGAGCTGCACGCCCGCGCGGTCCTCGACGCGGGCGACGCTCCCGGGGCCGCCGACCTCGCCGCGGCCCTCGTCGCCGAGGACCCGCTGCGCCAGCACGCCCGCGCGGTCCTGGTCGAGGCGCTCGACCGGGACGGCCGCCGGGCGGAGGCCCTGGCCAGCTACGAGCAGGCCCGCCGGGTCCTGGCCGAGGCCGCCGGGCTGGAGCCCTCGCCGGAGCTGCGGGCGGTGCAGGCCCGGATCCTGGCCGACGAGCGGTCGTCGACCCGGCCGGAGGCGGCGGGGCCGGGGGTGCTGCAGCCGCCGGACATGATCCGCTGGCTGGCGCGGCACGGGCACCGCCGGGCCGCGCTCGACCTCGCGGTGCGCTGTGCCTGGGGCTGGTGGCTCGCCGGCGACCGGGGCCGCGGCCGCCGGCTGCTGCTCGACCTCCTCGACGACCGCCCCGGCTCGCTGACCGCCCGGCTGTGGGCCGCGGCGCTCGCCGCGCACGACCGGGACGAGCCCGCCGCGCTCGCCGAGGTCCGCACCCTGCTCGACGCGCTCGCCGGCGCCGGCGGACGGGTGGAGAGCTCGGTCGACGGGCTCGCCGTGCTCGTCCTGGCCGACCGGCACGCCGAGCGCGGCGAGCCCGACCGGGCCACCGCCCTGCTCGACGCCGCCCGGCCCGCGGTCGAGGCGGTCGGCGACCCGTGGGGCACCGCGCTCGACGACCTGGTCCACGCCCGGGTCCGGCTGGCGGCCGGGCGTCCGGACGAGGCCCAGGCCCGGGCGGCGGCGGCCCTCGCGGTGTTCGAGTCCCTGCCCGACGCGGCCGGCCGGATGCGCGCCCTGGAGGTCCTCGGCTACCTCGACGAGGTCGCGGGCGACCTCACCCGGGCCGCGCGCCGCTACGGCGACGCGCTGCTCCTGGCCGTGCAGGGCGGGTGGCCGCACGCCCAGTGCCACCTCTCGGTGCGCCTCGGCAGCGTCACCGACCTGCTCGGCGACCACGCGGGCGGCCGGCAGCGGCTGGCCGAGGCGACGGCGCTCGCCCGCCGGGTCGGATCGCCGTCGCTGCTGGCCTGGGCGGGCAACACCCTTGCGCTCGCCGACGCCCGGGCGGGCGCCCGGGCGGCGCCGGAGCGGGGTCACCGGCA
>NZ_JBEZDN010000044.1:0-55181 GCF_040648315.1 Pseudonocardia sp. NPDC049154 | reverse complement strand
ACCAAGGACACCCACGGCCCGACGCTGCGCCTCTCGCCGCCGCTCGTCGTCGAGGAGCAGGACCTGCACCTGGCCCTCGACGCCCTGGAGCTCGTCCTGCAGCGCGTCGAGGCTGCGGGCGAGCTCGCCGGTGGTCGCGGGGGTCTCGATGCGGTCCCGGGACCGCCGGAGCGAGACGCCCGCCTCGGCACACCCGTCGACCAGCTCGACGCAGGCGCCGAGCACCCGGTCGACGACCTGCTCGCTGCTGCCGGCCCGGTAGAGGTCGCGGGCCAGCTCGGCCATCGACAGGGCGAGCTGCCGGGGGGCCGCGCCCGCCGACTCCATCGCGCGGTCCTCGTGGAAGGACCCCTCGCGGAGATCGTGGATCCAGCCCTCCTCCGGCGGGGAGCGGTCGTCCATCCGTCCTCCTTCCGTGCCGCCGCACTCCCGGCCCGGATTCCTCCGGCTCGCTTGCCTAAACCTGTAGCAGCTGCTACAAGTTTACTCGATGCGCGACATATGTTCGCGGAGAGAGGCAGCGGAAGGAGGGGCGCGGCAGGTCGTGACCAACCAGCTGAGCAGGCTTGACGACGAGGACTACCCGTCCGTGTCCATGGGGCAGGCGGCCGAGCTCCTCGGCGTCCAGCCCGCGTTTCTGCGCAGCCTGGACACCGCCGGGGTGCTGCACCCGCACCGCACCGGCGGCGGGCACCGCCGGTACTCGCGGCGGCAGCTCACGCTCGCCGGCCGGCTGCGCGAGCTGCTCGACGACGGCCACACCCTGGCCTCCGCGCAGACCATCGCCGACCTCGAGGACCGGCTGGTCGTCAGCGACCGGGCCCGCGCGCGGGCGGACGACGCCCGCCGCGAGGCCGAGAGCGCCCGCCGCGAGGCCGACGACGCCCGGGACCGCGCCACCGAGGCGCTCGACACCGCCCGCTCGAACCTGCGGGACCGCGCCGACGAGCTGGCCCGCGCGCAGGCGCAGCTCGACGACGCCCGTGGCGAGATCGAGGACCTCACCAGCAGGCTGAAGGCGGACCCGGGGACGCCCTGACGCCGGTGCAGGGCGTCAGGACGTCAGGTCCGTCAGGTGCGCGGCCGGCGCCGTTCCGGCCGGGTGATCGCCAGCCGCTCGTGCTCGGAGAGCCCGCCCCACACGCCGTAGGGCTCGTCGACGCTGAGCGCGTGCCGCCGGCACTCGTCGAGCACCGGGCAGCCGCGGCAGATCTCCTTCGCCCGGGTCTCGCGGCGGGCCCGGGCCGGGCCGCGTTCGCGTTCCGGGTGGAAAAAGACGGTGCTGTCCATGCCGCGGCACGCCGCGGCCTTCTGCCAGTCCCACGTCTCGACCACGGGCAGGGGGAGACGGCGCGTGTCAGCCACGGCGCCACCTCCCGGTGCTGCCGGGCGCGCTGTCGGGAGCGCCGGCACACCGCCGGCGCTCGGGGGGACGAGACCAGGGAGGGGTCCCGAGGGCGTCCCGGCCACGCGCGGCGCGCCAGGATTCGGTTGTCTCGTACATCGCTCACCAGCCTGGGAGGAGCCGGTAGCGGGGCCGATCGCAGACTAGCCGCGCGTGGGCCGTCCCGCCGGACGGGCGACCCGGCCGGGTCGCCCGTCCGGTGTACGGGTCAGCGGTCGACGGCCTTCGCCGCGCCTACCTCGGTGTCCGCGTTCGCCGAGCGCAGGGTGCCGTCGGCGTTCTCCAGGTGTGCACGGACGAACCACTGGTACTGCTCGAGCTCGCCGGCCTGGGCGATGAGCATGTCCTGGGTGACCGGGTCCAGCTCCTCGGTCTTCTCGATCGCGTTGCGGTGGTCCTCGATCACGCCGGCGTAGACGAGGTCGAGGGCGCCGAGATGGGCGATCGCGTCCCTGCGGCCGATCGAGTAGTCGTCCCAGCTGCGCTGTGCGACCAGGGCGCCCGGGGTGCCGCAGGGCGAGCCGCCGAGGGTGGCGATCCGCTCGGCGACGTCGTCGACCATCCCGCGGACGCCGTCCACCTGCGGGTCGAGCATGGTGTGCACCGCGATGAAGTTCGGTCCGACCACGTTCCAGTGCACGTGCTTGAGCGTCAGCGCCAGGTCGTTGAGGGCGTTCAGGCGGTCCTGCAGGAGGGTGACGACCTCACCGGCCTGGTCGGTCTTCATACCGGGGACGGTGTAGTGGATCTGCTGGCGGGATTCGGTGGTGGTCATGGTGTCCTTCCTGTCGTCCCGGTTCAGGGGTTCTCCGGTGGGATAGTCCGTGACGCGCTCGTCAAACGTGGCGGCACCCATGGCGTCAGACGTGACGCCGTGCGGCGTGGGCCCGCAGGGTGGCGAGGCTGCGGGCGAGCAGCCGCGAGACGTGCATCTGCGAGATGCCGACCCGGCGTGCGATCTCCGACTGGGTCAGCTGGTCGACGAACCGCAGGCCGAGGATGGTCCGCTCGCGTTCGGGCAGGGCGGCGAGCAGCGGGCGCAGCATGGCGCGGTCCTCGGCACGGTCGAGGGCGGCGTCGAGGTCGCCGAGCCGGGCGTCGTCGGGCTCGCCGGGACCGCGCCGCTCGTCGAGCGAGTCGGCGGCCTGGTAGCCCTGGGCGAGCAGGACCTCCAGCACGACCTCGCGGTCGACGCCGAGTGCCTCGGCGATCTCGCTGGGCCGCGGCGACCGGCCGAGGCGCTGGTGGAGGGCCGAGGTCTCGCGGTTGACCCGGGTCGCCATCTCCTTGACCCGGCGCGGCACCCGGACGATCCAGGTCCGGTCGCGGACGTGGTGCAGGAACTCGCCCCGGATGCACGGGACGAGATAGCCGACGAAGTCCGTGCCGTCGCCGCGGTCGGGGTCCCACCGGTCGACCGCCCTGAGCAGGGCGAGCCGGGCGACCTGGAGCAGGTCGTCGTAGGCCGCCGGGGAGGTGCCGGCCTGCCCGCGGGCCATCCGCTCGGCGATGGGCAGGTAGGCCTCCGCGATCGAGTTGCGCAGCGCGGTCCGGCGCGGGTCGTCCGCCGCCATGGCGTGCAGGGTGCGCAGACGCGGGAGCTGCGCGGAGTGCCGCCTGCCGGGGCGGGTGTCCGCCAGGGTGCCCGTGCGGGTCTCCGTCCGGGTGCCCGGCGACGTCTCCGTCGGGGTCTCTGCCGTCGGGGGCGCCACGGTCGTCATGTCCGCTCCGTCCGTCCGGGTCCGACCGCGGACGCGAATCGCGCCACACGTTGTTCATGTCGAGGATGACCCGGGATCGGGCGGCGCGCGAGTCGGCCGCGCCGGGAGTCAGCCGCGCAGCACGTCGTCGGCCACGAGCGTGGCCCGATAGCCCGCGAGCAGCAGGACGTGCAGCAGGTAGAGCCACAGCGCCAGCGCCGACACCGCGCCGACGATCGGGAGCCCGCCGAACGGCGCCGACCACTCGACGGGAATGGCGAGGAACAGCAGGAACCCCTGCAGGAACCCGGCGAGCACGGACCCGCTGCCGAAGCCGCCGAGCAGCAGCGCCTTCCACCCGATGCGACCGGGGCCGACGAGCCGGAACACCAGCACCAGGGCCACCGACACGGTGACCCACACCACGTGGAAGGCGACGACCACCCCCAGCACCAGCCACCACCCGCCGCGCACGTAGAGGGGCGCGACGAGCGGGGCCGCGGCGAGCACGGCGAGCACCAGCACGGGGGCGACGACGGCGAGCGCGAGCAGGCCCAACCGCCCCCGCCACCCGGTGAACCGGTCCCGGGCGGGGGAGAGCTGCAGGAACGCGCGGCGCAACCCCTCGCCGTAGAGGCTGGCGGGGAACAGCGCGACGAGCGTCTCCACCCAGGACATGTCGAGCGCCGTGGCGGTGAGCGTGCGCAGGGCCGCGGGGGTCCCGTGCCCGCCCGGGAGCCCGGAGATCGCGGTGTCCATGCCGGCCCACAGCGCTTCGGGCCCGACGAGCACCCCCGCGACCCGCAGCGAGACCAGCGCGAGCGGGACCAGGCCGAGCAGGCCGAAGAAGGTGGCCCCGGCCGCCCACAGGGCGACGTCGCTGCCCGGGAAGGACCGCGCCGTCTCGCGCAGGAGGGCCCGCGGCGTGCGCTCGGAGGTCATCGGCGGCTCCCGCGGTGGGCAGCGACGGCGCGGCGGTGCGAGGCTGGCGCCGTGGAGGAGCCACGGACAGGTGCCGCGGGGTGGTCCGCGCTGCACTCCGGCGTGCAGCCGTCGGCGGTCGTGCGCGGGTGGCTGCGCCTGGTGCAGGGGCTCGCCGCGGGTCCGGCCGGTCGCGTGCCGCCGGACCTGCTGTCGATGGCGGGTGTGCTGGTGCTGGCCGGCGCGTGGGGCGCCGCCGCGGCGGGTGGGCGCTGGCCGCTGCTCGCCACCGCGCTCGTGGTGGCCGGCGGGATCCTCGACGGGCTCGACGGCGCCGTGGCCCTGCGCACCGGCCGGGCCCGGCCGCTCGGCGCGGTCGTCGACGCCGCGGCGGACCGCGTCGGCGACCTCCTGTTGGCCGCGGTGCTGGTGGCGCTCGGTGCCCCGGTGGCGTGGGCGGTCGCCGCCGCGGCACTGGTGCTGCTGCACGAGTACGTGCGAGCACGGGCGCAGTCCGTCGGGATGCCCGGGGTCGGCGCGGTGACGGTGGCGGAGCGGCCGACCCGGGTGATCGTCGTGGCGGTGGCGGCGCTGGGGGCCGGGGCACTGCCCGCGGGCACGCCGCTCACCGGCTGGGACTGGGCCACGGTGCTCGTGGTCGCCTGGACGGTCGTGGGCGCGCTGGGTCTCGTGCAGCTCGTGGCGGGGATCCTGCGGACGGTTCCCCGGGAGTTCCCGCCGGACCGATGAGCCCGGCCGTGATCTCGGCGGAGAGCAGCACGAGCGGCAGCCCGCCGCCGGGGTGCGCCGAGCCGCCGACCAGGTAGAGCCCGGGGACGGGGGAGCGGTTGGCCGGGCGGCGCAGCGCGGCGCGCGGCCCGTGCGACGCGGTGCCGTAGATCGCCCCGCCGGGGGCGCCGGTCTGCCGTTCGAGATCGGCCGGGGTGCGGATCTCCCGGACGCGGATCCGGTCCCGGACGTCCGTGCCGCGCGCGGCCAGCGTGGCGAGGACGTGGTCGGCGTAGCGCTCCCGCAGCCCCGGCTCGTCCCAGTCGACGCCGCGGCCGGGGTCGTGCACGGGCGCGTTGACCAGCACGAACCAGCCCTCGCCGGCGTCGTCCGGTCGAAGGGCGGGGTCGTCCGGGGCGTGTACGTAGATCGTCGGGTCGGGGACGGGCCGGGGACTCCGGCCGAAGATCGCGTCGAACTCGGCGGGGTAGTCCCCGGGGAACCAGACCCGGTGCGCCGGGCCGGGCTCCCGGTCCGCCAGCCCCAACAGCAGGACGAACCCGGCCAGCGACCGCGGGGCGCGGCGCAGGTCGCGGCGGGCCCGCGCGGCCGACCGCGCCGGGAGCAGGTGCTCGTAGAGGACGGAGGCGTCGGCGTTGCACACCACGACGTCCGCCGGCACCTCGCGGCCGCCGACCCGGACGCCCCGGACGGCGCCGCCCGCGACGGTCACGGCCTCGACCTCCGATCCGAGGTGGACGGTCACGCCGAGCGCCCGGCACCGGTCGAGGAGCGCGTCGGCGATGCGGCGCAGCCCGCCGCGGACGTACCAGCCGCCGAACCGCTGCTCGACGTACGGCGTCACGGACAGCACCGCGGGCGTGCGGCGGAAGTCCGAGCCGGAGTAGGTCGCGTAGCGGGCGAACCAGGTCCGCAGCCGCGGGTCGGGCAGGAGCGCGCGACCGAGGCCGTCGAGGGTCCGCCACGGTGCGACCGCCCGCAGGTCCCGCAGCCGCGCCGACATCCGCAGCAGCGTGCGCAGGTCGAGCGGGCGGCGCAGCACGGGCTCGCCGACGAGGTCCCAGAGCCGCCCGGACCGCTCGTACAACGCCCGCCAGGCGGCGCCGGAACCGGGGCCGAGCGCGGCGTCGAGGACGGCCGGTACGGCGTCCGGATCGTGCGGCATCTCGAGCCGGGTGCCGTCGCCGAACGTGTAGGCGCACACCGGGTCCACCGGCTCCACGACGAGCCCGGACGGGCCGCCGGTCGCCGCGAAGACGTCCTCGAGCACCGCGGGAAGGGTGAGCAGTGACGGCCCGGTGTCGAACGTGAACCCGCCGACCTCGGCGACGCCGAGCTTGCCGCCGTGGGTGTCCGCGCGCTCGTGCAACGCCACCTCGTGCCCCAGCCCCGCCAGCCGGGCCGCCGCGGCCAGCCCGCCGACGCCGGCGCCGACGACCACCACCCGGCTCACAGCGTGCGGCCCTTCCAGCTGAGCGTGCCCGCCCGTCGTCCGGCCCAGGAGGAGGCGAGCAGCCCGAGCAGCGCGGCGATCGAGAGCGGGTGGGCGGCGGCGTCGGGCCAGGTGCGGCCGCCGGTCCGGCGGGCGGCGAGCACCCGGCTCGCGACGCCCGCGACGTACCCGAGCGCGCCCGCGCGCGAGCCGCGCAGCGCCGCGACCGCGGGCAGGACGTAGACCAGCGCGAGCAGTGCGGCCACCGCGGCCGCGCCCGGGGCGGAGCCGAACGCCGCCCACAGCGACTTGCGGTAGCCCGCGGCGAGCTGCCGCCCGTCGTCGTACATCCGGCAGGTGGCCAGCGCGGACCCGTCGGCGACCCCGGTCCGCCCCCCGGCCCGCCGGACCGCGCGGGCCAGCGCGATGTCGTCGAGCACCGCGCCGGCCACGGCCTCCCAGCCGCCGGCCCGCGCGAGCGCGGCCGCCTCGACCAGCAGGAACTGCCCGTTGGCGGCGACCATCGACGGCCGGCCCGACCGCTCGGCGACCCGCAGCGGCAGCGTGACCAGCCAGGACCAGGCCAGCAACGGCTGGACGAGCCGGGCCGCGACCCCCTCGGCGACCTGCCGGGGCCAGGGGCAGAGCAGGTCGAGCGGGGCAGGTCCGTGGAGCACGGCCACGCCCGCGGCCACGGCGTGCGGAGCGAGCACCACGTCCGCGTCGACGAACACCAGGACCTCGCCGCGGGCCGCCGCGGCGAGCTGGGCGCAGGCGTGCGGCTTGCCGAGCCGGCCGGGCGGGGGCGGGGTGCCGGTGAGCACGCGCAGCCTGGGATCGCCGCCGGCCGCCGCCCGGACGATCGCGGCGGTGCCGTCCGTGGAGCCGTCGTCGAGCACGAGGATCTCGGCATCCCTCAGCCCGGTCTGCGCGCACAGCGAGCGGATCGTGGGGCCGATGCGGTGGGCCTCGTCGCGCGCCGGCACGAGGAGCGAGACGGGCACGGTGACCGGCGGGGGAGCGGCGGGCGGGGTGCGTAGCAGCCGCTGGTTGCGCAGCTGGTGCAGGGTCCCGAGGACGGCGAGCGCGGAGCCGGCGGAGGCCGCGGCCCGGAGCGGTCCGGGAAGGCGCGCGGCGGTCACGGCCGAACCCTAGGAGCCACCGGCCGGGCCCGCGACTCGACCACCGCCCGCGCGTTCGAGTCGCGGACGCGCCGGACTCGCGGCAAGGTCGGGGCCCCGGGTGTCCCCGCGCCCGGTCCGTGCCCCAGGAAGGACGACGCGTGCTCCGAACCGCTCCCCTCGTGCGCGGGCGCGCGCCCGGCCTGACCTGGATGCTCGTCGCGGGCGCGGTGCTGGTCCAGATCGCCTACCCGCTCACCCCGGAGGCGCTGCGCACGCAGGTGACCGTGCTCTCGGTCGTCGTGTTCGCGGCGGCCTCGCTGTGCGACGCCACCCGGCTGCACGGCGCCCGCGGCGGCCTGCTGCTCCTCGCCGTGGCAGGCGGGGGCGGGCTGGTGGCGGAGGCCGTCGGGCTGCGCACCGGCGTCCCGTTCGGCGCCTACACCTACACCGGCACCCTGGGGCCCGAGCTGCTCGACGTGCCGGTGGTCGTGCCGCTGGCGTGGACGATGATGGCTTGGCCCGCGCTCGTCGTCGGGCGGACGCTCGCGCGGTCGCGCGTGGGCGTCGTCGCCGTCGGGGCGGCCGCGCTGGCGGCCTGGGACGTCTTCCTCGACCCGCAGATGGTCGACGCGGGGCACTGGCGCTGGCTCGACCCCGGACCCGGGCTGCCGTTCGTCCCGGGCATCCCGCTGACCAACTACGCGGGCTGGCTGCTGGTGTCCGCGCTGGTCGTCGCGGCGCTGCATGCCCTCCTTCCCGCCCACGAGCGCCCGTCCGCCCCGGCCACGGCGCTCTACCTGTGGGTCTACGGCTCCTCGGTCCTCGCGCACCTGGCCTTCTTCGGGCTGTCGGGCTCGGCCCTGGTCGGCGGGGTGCTGATGGGGACGGTGGCGATCCCGTTCGCCCGCGCGGCCCTGCCGCGGTTCGCCCGCGCGGCCCTGCCGCGGTTCGCGGGGACACGGCGATGACCGATCCGCTGACGAGCCGGGCCGCCCCGCTGCGGATGCGCCGGCGTCGGCTCGTCGTGCCCGATCCGGCCCTGCCCCGGGAGGTGCCGCCCGGAACCGAGGCGGTGGTCGTCGGGGCGGGGGTGGCCGGCGTCAGCGCCGCGGTCGTGCTCGCCGAGCGCGGGGTGCGGGTGCGGCTGCTGGAGGCCGCCGACCAGCTCGGCGGCCGGCTCGGCGCGTGGCCGGAGATGCTGCCGGACGGGACCGAACAGGTCGTCGAGCACGGGTTCCACGCCTTCTTCCGGCACTACTACACCTGGCGCGCGGTGCTGGCCCGGATCGATCCCGGGCTGGGGTTCCTGGGGCCGGTCGGCGGCTATCCGGTGATCTCGCGGCGGTGGCCGGACGAGGACCTCTCCGGCCTGCCCGCGGCGCCGCCGCTCAACCTGCTCACGCTGATCCTGCGCTCGAAGAGCCTGAGCTGGCGGGACATGGCGGGCGCCGACCCCGACGCCGGCCGCGCCCTCCTCGCCTACGACCGCGCGACGACGACCGCGGAGCTCGACGGCGTCGACGCCGCCGCGTTCCTCGACCGGCTCGGGATGTCCGAGCGCACCCGCGGGATGCTGTTCGAGGCCTTCGCCCGGTCCTTCTTCTGCGACCAGGAGGGGCTCTCCGCGGCCGAGCTGGTCGCGATGTTCCACTACTACTTCCTGGGCAACCCGGAGGGCATCGGCTTCGACGCCCCGGTCACCGACCACCGGACCGCGATCTGGGACCCGCTCGCCGCGCACCTGCGCGCGCACGGGGCGGAGGTGCGGACCGGAAGTCGGGTCACCTGCCTCGAGCCCGACGGTCACGGGTGGCGACTGGGCACGGACACCGGCGACCTGGCCACGCGGCACGTCGTGCTGGCCCTGGACCCGGCCGGGCTGCGCGGGCTGCTCGAGGCGTCGCCCGCGGCGGCGGCGACGGCCCCGCGGCTCGCGGCGCACTGCGCGGGGCTGGGGACCGCGCCGCCCTTCGCCGTGACGCGGCTGTGGCTCGACCGGGACGTCGCGCCGGGACGGGCGGTGTTCAGCGCGGTCAGTGGGGAACGCACCCTCGACTCGATCACCGTGTACTCGCGGCTGGAGGCGCCGTCGGCCGAGTGGGCGGCGCGGACCGGTGGGTCGGTCGTCGAGCTGCACTCCTACGCCTGCCCGGAGCCCGACGCCAAGGCGGCGACCGAGGCGATGTACGCCGAGCTCGCCCGGCTCTGGCCGGAGGCCGGCGAGGCGGAGGTGCTGCACACCCACCAGCGGCACGAGGCCACGGCCCCGGCCTTCCCGCCCGGGCGGGCCGGGACCCGCCCGGGGGTGCGCACCGACGCACGCGGGGTGCGGGTGGCCGGGGACTTCGTGGAGCTGCCCTATCTCGCCGGGCTCATGGAGCGGGCGGCGATGTCCGGGGTCCTGGCCGCCAACGACGTGCTCGCCGAGGCGGGCGCCGCCGCCGAACCGGTCGACGGCGTCCCGCAGCGGGGGCTGCTCGCCGGCGTGCCCCGGGTCCGGGGCCGCTCCTGACGAGCGGGCCGGGCCCGACTACCGGACCCTCCCGGGCTCGGGCTCGGCGATCGTGTCCGCGGCCTCGGCGCCGCGCTCGCCCATCGGCTGGGCCTCGCCCCGCGTGGTGTCCCGGGCGGTCTGCCGCTCGCTCTCGGCGTTGACCTCCGCGCCGAGCAGCACGATGTAGCTGGTCAGGTACAGCCACAGCATCAGGACGATGACGCCGGCCAGCGCGCCGTAGGTCTTGTTGTAGCTGCCGAAGTTGTTCACGTAGAAGCTGAAGGCGACGCTGCCGATGATCCACAGGAGCGTCGCGACCAGCGCGCCGATGCTCACCCAGGAGAACCGCGGCGCGTCCCGGTCCGGGGCGACCCGGTAGACCACCGCGAGCGCCGCGACGACCAGCGCGACCAGCAGCGCCCAGCGCACGATCTGGGCGACGACCAGACCCCACCCGCCGAGGCCGAGCGCGTCGAACAGGGCGGGCACGACGGCCACGAGTGCCACGGCGAGCAGGACGAACACCACCGCGCCGAGGGTGAGGGCCAGCGCGGTGCCGCGGAGCTTGAGGAACCCGCGGGTCTCCTTCTCGTCGTAGGCCAGGTTCGTGGCCTTGATCAGGTTCATCGTGCCGCCCGAGGCGCTCCACAGCGCCGCCAGGATCGACACGACGAGCCCGACACCCAGGGCCCGGTTGCTGCTGCCGGCCACGGCGTTCAGCTGGTCGACGAGGATCGGGCGGGCCGTCTCGGGCAGGGCCGCGGAGAGGGACTCGATCTGCGCCGCGACCTGCGCGGGATCGGCCACCAGGCCGTAGAGGGTCAGCGCGGCGATCAGGGCGGGGAACAGGGCCAGGAACGCGAAGAACGCGACGCCACCGGCCAGGATCGGGACGTTGTCGTCCTTCCCCTCGGCCCAGGCCCGCTTCACCACCTGGAGCCAGCCGCGGGGCGGGATCCGGACCGGGGTGTCGGCCTCCCGGCCCGGGGGCTGCTCGACCCGCGACCCGCGCTCGGCGGAGGCGCTCGTCGTGTCGGTTCGGCTCGTCATGGCGGGCGGGTAGCCCGAAGGACGGCCGACGAATCGTGTCGCCGGCCGCCGTGTCGAGCAGTTTCCCGGCTCAGGCCCGGGCCGGCGCGGCCTCCAGGGGCACGTGCTGGCCGCGCACCACGCCGAGCGCGACGGCCTGGCGCGGGAGCACGGCGTCGAGCAGCCAGTCCGTGGCGACCCGGATCCGGTTGCCCGGCATCGAGAGCAGGTGGTATCCGCGGGTGACGGCGGTGGCCGCCAGCCCGGACAGGGGCACACCGAGCGGGTTCGCGGCCGCGTCGGTCCCGCCCAGCTCGACGACGAACCCGAGGTCGCTGTGCTTGTACGCCCGCGGCGCGCCGTGGCCGAGCGACGCGGCCACGTTGCGGGCGGCGAGCGCGCCCTGCCGCGTGGCGTGCTGCGCGGTCATGGCGGTGGCCGACCCGGGCCGCGTGACGTCCGGGACGGCCGCGGCGTCGCCGCAGGCCACGATCTCGGGGTGCCCGGCCACGGCCAGGTCCGTCCCGACGACGAGCCGGCCGCGCTCGGTGGGCAGCCCGATGTCCTGGACCAGCGGGTCGGGGCGCACACCGACGCACCAGACCAGCGTGTGCGTGGGCACCTCCTCGTCCGTGTTCGTGAGCCGCACGCATCTCGGCAACGCCTCGGCCACGGACTGGCCCATGCGGACGTCGACGCCCCGTTTGCGCAGCACCGCGTCCGCCGTGTGCGACAGCCGCTCGTCGAGCTCGGGCAGCACCCGCTTCGCGATGTCGAGCAACATCCAGCGGATCGGCACGTCCCGCAGCGACGGGTGGTCCGCGGCCAGCTCTGCGGTGAACGAGGCGCCCTGCGCGGCCACCTCGGTACCCGTGTACCCCGCCCCGACCACCACGAAGGTGCAGCGCGACGCCTTCTCGGCCGGGTCGCTCGCGGTGGCCGCCAGCTCGATCTGGCGGGTCATGTGGTCGCGCAGGTAGAGGGCCTCCGGCAGCCCGCGGAAGCCGTGCGCGTACTCGGCGACCCCGGGCACCGGCAGCAGCTTGTTGACGCTGCCGACCGCGAGCACGAGCCGGTCGTAGGACAGCTGCCCGGTGCCGCCCTCCTGGTCGGTCCAGCTCACGGTGCGGGCGTCGACGTCGACGTGCCGGACCTCGCCGACCACGATCTCGGCCTCGCGCAACGACTGCACGAGCGGCACGGCGATCCGCCGCGGCTCGAGCGTGCCCACGGCGACCTCGGGCAGCAGCGGCAGGTAGAGGAAGTGGTCGTTCTGGTCGATCACGGTGATCCGGGCGCGGCCGCGCAGCCGGCGCAACAGCCCCTTCGCTGCGGTGTGCCCGGCGAACCCGGCCCCGACCACCACGACGTGCGGGAGGTCCTCGCCGGAGCTCGGGGGCTGCTGCCTCCGGACCTTGCGCACCACGTCCGCGATCGCCATCTGTGCTCCTCCGTCCGCCGCGTCCCCGATCACCTGGGCCCTACCCGACCATCCCGGGTCCGACACGGCAAGCGGGTGCCCTCATCCGCCCGCGCCGCGGACGCCCTCGGCGAAGTGGCCGTTCTCCATGATCCCGAGCACGTTGCCGAAGGGGTCGACCACGGACGCGGTGACGAAGCCGGGGCCCCGCTCGCGGACGTCGTCGTGCTTCGTGGCGCCGCGGGCGAGCAGGTCGTCGAGGGCGGCGGCGACGTCGTCGACCGCCCAGAAGGTGATCGATCCGGCGGGGGTGCCCGTCGGGTGCGGGGCGTAGGCGGCGTTCACGATCCCGAACTCGTCCTCGCGCGGGCCGAGGCGCCACTCGATGTACCCGCCCTCCACCACGAAGTAGGGCTCGGCGCCGAAGAGGTCCGAGTACCAGGCGCGCGCGGCGTCGAGGTCGGCGGCGAAGAAGTTGTGGGTGGCCATTCCCTGGAGCATGTCGTCCTCCTCGATCCGGTGTGTGGACGAGCATGCGCCGGAGAAGTGCTCACCGAATGAGTACTTTCTTCGAGATACTTCCGGTCGTGCGTGCCGACCGACTCGTCGCGATCCTGCTGTTGATGCAGGCCCGCGGCCGCGTGACCGCCGGACAGGTGGCCGACGAGCTGGAGATCTCGGTCGCGACCGCCCGCCGGGACCTGGAGGCGCTCTCGGCCGCGGGCGTGCCGGTCTACCCGCAGCCCGGCCGCGGGGGCGGGTGGTCGCTGGTCGGCGGGGCACGGACGGACCTGACCGGGCTGACGGCGGGCGAGGCCCGTGCCCTCTTCCTGCTCGCCGGGCCGGAGGCGCGTGCCGCGCCCGAGCTGCGCTCGGCGCTGCGGAAGCTCACCCGGGCCCTGCCCGAGACCTTCCGGGCCGAGGCCGAGGCGGCGGCCGGCGCCGTGCTCGTCGACCCGGCGCGGTGGGGCGAGCGGGAGGCGCCCCGCGACGCCCGGGTGGACCTGCTGCAGGAGGCGGTGGTGCGGCGCCGCAAGGTGCGGTTCGGCTACGGCGGGCGGGAGCGGCTCGTCGACCCGTGGGGCCTGGTCGACAAGTCGGCGACCTGGTACCTGCTCGCCGGCACGGCCGACGGGCGCCGCACCTTCCGCGTCGACCGGATCGCCGGCGCCGAGCTCACCGACCTCGCCGCGGACCGGCCCGACGAGCTCTCCCTCGCCGAGGCGTGGCGCGAGACCGTCGAGCTGCTGGAGCGCCGCCGCTCCTCGGCGACCGCCACGGTCCTGGTCGACGCGCGGCTGGTCCCCGTGCTGCGCGACCGGTTCGGCCGCCACCTCGGCCCGGACGTCGCCGACGCCGGCGACGGTCGCGTGCGGCTCACGGTCACCGCCCACACCCCGGGCGCGCTGGCCGAGCAGCTGGCCGGCTGGGCGGGGTCCGTGGAGGTGGAGCCCGACGGCGCGGACAACGTCGAGGTCCGGGCCGGGCTCGCGCGGATCGGGCGGCTGCTCGCCGAGCGGTACGGATGATCGCCGTGCAGAGTGCGGGCATGAGCGAGCGCATCGAGGTCTCCCGCACGGTCGACGCCGATCCGGCCGAGGTGTTCGCCGTGCTGCGGGACCCGCAGGGCCACGTCGACGTCGACGCCTCGGGGATGCTGATGGACGCGACCGGCGAGCCCGTCTCGGCGGTGGGCGACACCTTCGTGGTCCACATGGATCGCGAGGCCCTCGGCGACATCCCGGAGCTGGGGAAGTACGACGTCACGGTCACCATCACCCGCTACGAGCAGGACCGCGAGATCGCCTGGACGATCGTCGGCGTGGCCCGGCCGCCGATCGGGCACGTCTACGGCTACCGGCTCGAGCCGGTCGACGGCGGCACCCGGATGGTCCAGTACTACGACTGGTCCGACATCGCCCCCGAGTGGCGGGAGAAGGACATCTTCCCGATCGTCTCCGAGGCCTCGCTCAAGGCGACGCTGGGCATCCTCGACCGGACCGTCCGCCGCCGGCGGGTGTGAGCGCGCCCACCCGCCGAAATACGGAGGCTCCTCCGCTCCTTGTGCGGAACGGCAGACTCGCCGATCCTCGAGAAGGTGGAGACATGAAGGTCTGGTTCGTCACCGGTTCGTCCCGCGGCTTCGGGCGCGAGTGGACGATCGCGGCGCTGGAGCGCGGCGACTCGGTCGCGGCCACCGCGCGCGACGCGTCCACGCTGGACGACCTGGTCGCGAAGTACGGCGACAGGATCCTGCCGCTGACGCTCGACGTCACCGACCGCGAGGCCGACTTCGCCGCCGTGGCGAAGGCGCACGAACACTTCGGCCGGCTCGACGTCGTGGTGAACAACGCCGGGTACGGCCAGTTCGGGATGGTCGAGGAGCTCTCCGAGCAGGAGGCCCGCGCGCAGATCGAGACGAACGTGTTCGGCGCGCTCTGGGTCACCCAGGCGGCGCTGCCCTTCCTGCGCGCGCAGGGCTCGGGGCACATCCTGCAGGTCAGCTCGATCGGCGGGATCTCGGCGTTCCCGAACATCGGGATCTACAACGCGTCCAAGTGGGCCCTCGAGGGCTTCAGCCAGGCCCTCGCCCAGGAGGTCGCGGACTTCGGCGTGCACGTGACACTGATCGAGCCGGGTGGGTTCGACACGGACTGGGGCGGCGCCTCGGCGAAGCACGCCACCCCGAACCCGGCGTACGACGAGTTCCGCGAGAAGGCCGCCGAGCAGCGCCGGCGGCGCACGGCCGGCTCGGGCGACCCGGCGGCGTCGAGCGCCGCGGTGCTGACGCTGGTCGACTCGGACGACCCGCCGCTGCGGGCCTTCTTCGGCGAGGCCCCGCTGGCCATCGCCGAGGCGGACTACGAGAGCCGGCTCGCCTCCTGGCGGGAGTACCAGCCGCTCGCGGTCGAGGCCGGCGGCCGGGGCTGAGCATCCTGGGCCGACGAGGCGGTGATCTCAGGGCGGGGTGCCGTCGGCGCCCCGCCCCGGGCCCGTCCGCAGCTCGCGCAGGTTCCACCGGCCCGGCTCCCCGGCCAGCACGGCCACCGACAGGGGATCGACGTCGACGCGCCAGACCGCCGTCGCCGGCGCGCCGAGCGCGTGGGTCAACGCGGCCCGCACGACCGCAGGGTCGACGACGGCGAGCAGCCCGCCCGGCCGGTTCGGCACCGCCCGCAGCCAGCCGCCGATCCGCCCGACGAAGGCGGCCATCGACTCCCCGCCGTGCGGCACGGCCTCGGGCTCGGTGAGCCAGCGGGTGAGGCCGTCCGGGTCGGCGGCCGCGACGTCGTCGAGCGCCCGGCCGGCCCAGCTGCCGTGGTCCAGGCCGGTCAGGCCGGCGTCGACGGCGGCGGGCAGGCCCAGCGCGTCGGCCGTCTGCCGGCAGCGCAGCGAGGGCGCGCAGCGGACCTCCTCGTAGCGGGGGAGGGCCGGGACGGGGAGCTCGGCGGCCTCGAGCCCCTCGTCGTCGGCGAACCCGGACCGCCGGGTGGCCGCGGTGGCGGCGTGGGCCAGCAGCACGAGTCGCACGGGTTCCAGTGTGGACCGACGCGCGCGACGGCGCCCTCCCGGGGCGTTACAGTGCCGCATCCGCGGCGTCCGGTCCGCGGGGCGGGAGGGGACCGGTGGAACGCGCGGAGATCGTCGCGACCGTGGAGCAGGAGCGGCTGGACCTGGCCGACCTGCTCGACGACCTCGGGCCGGAGGAGTGGGCGCGGCCGTCGCTGGCTCGCGGTTGGACGGTGCAGGACGTCGTCGCCCACCTGACGTTGACCACCCGGCTCTCGTCGCTGGCCGCGGTGACCGGTGTGCTCAGGGCGCGCGGCGACCTCAACAGGATGATCGGCGACTCGGCACGAGCGCGGGCTGCGCAGTACACCCCCGCGGAGCTGGTCGCGCAGCTGCGGGAGACCGCCGGCTCGGCGCGCCGCCCGCTCGGCACGCAGCCGCCGGACCCGCTGGTGGACATGCTCGTCCACGGCCAGGACATCGCGCGTCCGCTCGGCCGCACGCGCGAGATGCCTTCGCCTGCCGTGGCCGCTGCCCTGGACCACGCCTGGGGCAGCTCGTTCTACGGCGCCCGGAAGCGGTTCGCCGGCCTGCGGCTGCGGGCCACCGACCTCGACTGGTCCGCGGGCGAGGGGGAGGAGGTCCGCGGGCCCGCGGGCGACCTGCTGCTGCTCGCCACCGGCCGCCCCGCGGGCCTCGACGCCCTCGACGGCCCGGGCGTGACGCAGGCCGCCGCACGCATGGGTTGAGGCCGTTCCTGGCGTAGCGTGATCGCGTGCTGACGCGAGGCGCGGTGCTGCGCGAGGTCCCGGGCAGGTTCGAGGTCGTCGAGCTGGAGGTCGACGACCCGAGGCCCGGCGAGATCCGGGTGACGATGGTGGCGAGCGGGCTCTGCCACTCGGACGACCACCACGCCACGGGGGACCAGAAGGTCGGCATCCTGCCGTTCGCCGGCGGGCACGAGGGCGCCGGGATCGTCGAGGCCGTCGGCCCCGGGACCACCGGGTTCGCCGAGGGCGACCACGTCGTGTTCTCGTTCCTGCCCGCCTGCGGCCGCTGCCGCTGGTGCGCGCACGGGATGCAGAACCTCTGCGACCTCGGGGCCTCGCTGGCGACGAACGCGCGCTGGGAGGACCCGACGTCGTTCCGGCTCGCCCTCGACGGGAAGCCGGTCGGGCAGATGTGCGGGCTGTCCACCTTCTGCGAGCACACGACCGTCTCCACGGCGTCGGCGGTGAAGGTCGACCCGTCGATCCCGCTGGAGATCGCCTGCCTGACCGGCTGCGGCGTGGGCACCGGGTGGGGCGCGGCCGTCAACTCGGCCGAGGTACGGCCCGGCCAGGTCGTGATCGTGATGGGGATCGGCGGGATCGGGATCAACGCGGTGCAGGGCGCGGCGCACGCCGGCGCGTCGGCGGTGATCGCCGTCGACCCGGTCGCGTTCAAGCGGGAGTCGGCGCTCGGGCTCGGCGCGACGCACGCCGTCGAGGACATCCGCGAGGCCGCCGAGATCGGCCGTTCGCTGACCAACGGCCAGGGGGCGGACGCGTCGATCGTCTGCGTCGGGGTGACCCGGGGCGCGCACGTCGGGCAGGCGCTGCGGGCGGTGCGCAAGGGCGGGACGTGCGTGGTCGTCGGGCTCGGCGACGTGCGCACCCACGAGGGCGACATCCCGCTGATGGAGCTGACGCTCTACCAGAAGCGGCTGCAGGGCTCGCTGTTCGGCGCCAGCGCCCCGACCGCGGACATCCCGGCGCAGCTGGAGCTGTACCGGCAGGGCGCGCTCAAGCTCGACGAGCTGATCACCACCCGGTACACCCTCGACGAGGTCGCCACCGGGTTCGACGACATGCACGCCGGCCGCAACCTGCGGGGCGTGATCGTCTTCTGAGCCGGCCGCGGCGGGTCGGGCCGCGGGGTCAGGCCGCGGCGGGCAGGCCCGTCGCCTCGGCCATCCCGTCGAGCATCGCGATGTTCAGCTCGAACGCCCGGACCGCCTCGTCGGCCACCCGGCGCTGCTCGATCTCGTCCCACGGGGCGCCGTCGAGCAGCGCGCGGTAGCGGACGCGGAACTTCGACGGGCTGCCCAGCGCGGAGAAGTCGTAGAACAGGGCGCCGGGCCCGGTCACGCCGTAGGTGCGCTCCAGGATCTTCCCGACGACCTGTCCGCCCGCGAGATCGCCCAGGTAGCGCGTGTAGTGGTGGGCCACGAAGACCGGCGCGTCGGTGGCCGCCTCGCGCAGCCGGGCCACGTAGGTCGCGGTCGCGGGCAGCACCCGGGGTGCGTGGACGGACCCGCCGAGGGCCTCGACGTCCTGCCGCAGCGCGGGCAGCCGGCGCAGCTCGTCGATCACGAAGGGCCCGGCGGCGGGGTCGGCGGCCAGCGCGTCGCCCGCGGCCTCGAGGGTGCCGTACACCGCGAGGTACTGCTCGGCGAGCAGCGTGTACGCCGACAGCGGGAGGCGCCCGTCGAGCAGGGCGGCCATGTAGGTCGAGTGGTGGGCTCGCTCGTGGACCTCGGCCGTGGCCTGGCGCAGACCGGTGGAGAGCTCGCCCATCGGTGTTCCTCCCGCATCTTCCTGACGCCGTGTCAGAAAAGATGCTAGAGCACCCGGCGGACTGAGGCTAGCCTAAGTTCGAGGCCGGACCATGCCCAGCACGATCCGCACGGCCGCCTCGACCGACCCCGCCAGCTCTTCCTGCGGCACGTCGACGATCTGCCGGGCGGACAGCGCGGCGCCGATCATCGCCACCAGGACGGCCGGGTCCTCGGCGGCCATCTCGCCCGACTCGATCCCCTCCCGCACGATCCGCGCGAGCCGGTCGCCGATCGGGTCCGCGTGGGCCGCGATCCGCCGGTACGCCTCGGGATCCAGCGTCCCGGCGAGGCCCTGGCCCGGCGGGAGGTGGAACTCCGCCAGCCGGTGCAGCTGCAGTCGCGCGAAGACGGCGAGCCGGTCGGTGGGCGTGGCCGCGGCGGCCAGCGCCGACTCGAGGTCGGCGACGTACCGGCCCGCCTCGTGCTCCACGAAGGCGACGAGCAGCGCCTGCCGGTCCGGGAAGTGGTTGTAGATCGACGTCCGGCCCACCCCGGCCGCGGCGGCGACGCCGGCGAGCGTGACGGCGTCGAACCCCCGCTCGTAGAGCAGCTCGCGCAGTGCCGCGAACACGCGGGCCCGCACCTCGTCGCGGTGGGCGGCGAGCGACCCCCCGAGCACCTTCGGCACGCCGGCCTCCTCCCGCCGTCGGCACCCAGCGTAGAGGCGGTGCGGGGACCGGGCACGGGTGTCACGTGTAGCCGCCCCGACGTCGATCGAACGTGGTGATCGCGTCACCCACCCGTCGGTTGACCCCTCGCTGACCTGGCGGGAAGGTGAGGCCCGGCGGTGTGACGGCACGAGGAGGCCATCGGCGTGACGCGGGCACTGGAACGATCGCCCAGCTCCTTCACGGCGGAGAGCCGGACCCTGGACCACGGGGTGGTCGCGCTCCGGCTCGTCGGCGAGCTCGACGCGGACTCCGCGGCGCGGCTGCACGACGCCCTGCACGCGGCCGCGGTCGGCGCCCGCGCGATGGTCGTGGACCTGTCGGAGGTCACCTACCTCGGCTCGGTCGGCGTGAGCGCGCTGCTCGGCGTCTACACCCGCTCCGGCGGCCGGGTCCACCTGGCCGGGTTGCACACGCACCCGGGCGTGAGCCGGGTCGCGGTGCTGCTCGGGCTGGACCGGCACTTCGTGGTGCACCGGGACGTCACGGCGTTCCTGGCGACGGTGCGGGGCTGAGAGGCCGAGCGGTCAGGCCGTCGGCGTCACCCCGGTCAGTTCCGCGAACAGCCACGTGTCGGTGTACTGCTGCCAGCGCACCACCTTGCCCTCCTCGAGGTCCCAGACGTGCGCGACCTGGGCGTCGAGCGGCCTGCCGGTCGCCTTCGCCGCGATCGCGCGGTAGCGGGCCTCGACCAGCACCGTGCCGCCGCTGCCGACCATGCGTCCGACCTCGATCGCGAAGTCGTCGAAGTCCTCCGCGAGCCGGGCGATCACGTTCTCGATCACGGCCTGCGGGCCGACGAAGGACCCGCCCGGCCAGTACGTCGAGTGCTCGGCCTCGTTCCACTCGACCTCGGGGTGGAGGATCTCGAGCAGCGGCTCGACGTCGCCCTTGGCGAAGCCGTCGTAGGAAGCCTGGACGAGCGCCACGTTGTCGGTCATGTCCCCTGCACCCCGATCCGGCCTGGTTCGTCCTGGTCCGTCCTGTGGGCGGGCGAGAGTACGGGCCCGACCCGCGGGCGGACCACGGTCGTCCGGCCCCGGCCGTCCGGAGCAACCCGACCCGGGTGCCCGGGGGCTGCGATGCTGGCCGCATGGCGATGCGGATCAGCATGTTCGGGTACCTGGGCGACGGCGGCGGCCGCTCCGTCGTCGACACCTACGTCGAGGAGCTCGCGCGGCTGCGCGACGAGGGCTTCCGCCGGTACTGGACGGCACAGCTGCCCTACGAGGCGGACCTGCTCACCGTGCTCGCCGTGGCCCTGCGCGAGGTGCCGGGGATCGAGGTGGGCACCGGGGTGCTGCCGATCCAGCCGCAGCACCCGATGGCGCTCGCCCAGCGTGCGCTCACCGTCAACCTGATCGGCGAGGGCCGGCTGACGCTCGGGCTCGGGCTCAGCCACCGGCCCGTCGTCGAAGGGGTGTGGGGGCTGCCGTTCGACCGGCCGGTCCGGCGGCTCTCCGAGTACCTCGACGGGCTGCTTCCGCTGCTGGCGGGGGAGAAGGCGGCGGCCGAGGGCGAGCTCGTCACCACGCGGGGGTCGTTGAAGGTCCCCGGCGCGCCCGCACCGGACGTCTACCTCGCCGCGCTCGGCCCGCAGATGCTGCGGCTCGCCGGGCGCCGCACCGCCGGCACCGTCACGTGGATGACCGGCCCGCGGACCCTCGCCGAGCACGTGGTCCCGACGATCCGCGCGGCCGCCGCGGAGGCCGGCCGGACCGTGCGGGTGGTCGCCTCGCTGCCGATCACGGTGACCGACGACGCCGACGCCGCCCGCGCCGAGGCCGCCCGCCAGTTCGCGGTCTACGGCCGGCTGCCCTCCTACCGCGCGATGCTCGACCGCGAGGGGTACGCGGGCCCCGGGGACGCGGCGATCTTCGGCGGGGAGCAGGAGGTCGCGGAGCGGCTCGGGCAGCTGCGGGAGGCGGGGGTGGACGAGTACGTCGCCCTGCCCTTCTCGCCCGATCCCGAGGAGCGCTCCCGCACCCGCGCCCTGCTCCGGGCGCAGGGGGAGTAGCGCGCTACCGCAGGTGCCGGGCGAGGAACGCCGTGGTGTGGCCCCACGCCTCCGCCGCGGCCTTCTCGTCGTACATCGAGGGGGCGTCCCAGTTGGAGAAGGCGTGGCCGGCGTCGTAGTGCCGCACCTCGACCTGCGGCTTCCCGCCCACCGCCGACTCGACCTCCTCGATCTGCTCCTGCGGGATGAACGGGTCGCGGTCGCCGTAGTGGAAGAGCGCGGGGCACTCGAGGGCGTCGGCGCGGTCGAGCAGGTCGTGGATGCCGGAGCCGTAGTAGGGGACGGCGGCGTCGATGCCGGCGCCGTCGACCCGGGCGGTGGTGGCGCAGAGCCAGGTCAGCGTGCCGCCGAGACAGAAGCCGATGGCGCCGACCTTGCCGGTGCTCTCCGGCATCGCGCGCAGGTGGGCGAACGCGGCGGTGATGTCGCCCGCCGCGGCGGCGAAGTCCAGCCGCTGGACCATGCCCATGCACTCGGCCAGGGCGGACTCGTCCTTGCGCTCGAAGCGGCGCTCCAGCCGCCAGAACATGTCGGGCGCCAGGGCGACGTACCCCTCGCCGGCGAGCCGGTCGCAGATCCCGCGGATGTTGTCGTTGATCCCGAAGATCTCCTGGAACACGAGGACGCCGGGGCCGCGGCCGCCTTCCGGGAGGGCCAGGTAGGCGTCGAACTCGTCGCCGTCGGGGGCGGGCACGCGCTCGTAGCGGGTCATGGGGCTCCTTCTCGTCTCCGGGGCGCCGGGCCCGGTGATCCTGGCACGTCCGGCACGGTGGCCCGCCGGTTCCGGACCGGTGACACGCGGACGGCGACCGCGTGAGAACTACCCCTGCACTCTGCGGGTACAGGACCCCCGCCCTTAGGCTTGCCTGAAGTCCGTCCGGCTCCGCCCCCGACACCACGAGGTGACCCGCTTGAGCGTCGAGGCCCCCGAACTCCCCGCCCCCGACCCTGCTCCCGGGCCCGTCTCCGATGGCGCCCCGAAGGGCCCCAAGCCGATGATCGGCGAGTACCGCAGCACCTGGCAGCAGGGGCTGGTCTGGGCGTTCGTGGTGCTTCCCGTGCTCGCCCTGCTGGCGACCGTCCCCGTGCTGTGGGGCTGGGGCCTGGGCTGGTGGGACGTCGTGATCGCGGCCGTCTTCTACACCGTCGGCATCCTGGGCGTGACCGTCGGCTACCACCGGCACTTCACGCACCGCTCGTTCAAGGCGCGCCCGTGGCTGCGGGTCGTCCTGGCGATCACCGGCTCGATGGCGATCCAGGGCTCGATGATGGCGTGGGTCGCCGACCACCGCCGCCACCACGCCTACTCCGACAAGGAGGGCGACCCGCACTCGCCGTGGCGCTACGGCACCACGCCGTGGGCCGTCGCCCGCGGGTTCTTCTGGGCGCACATCGGATGGATCTTCGACCGCCGCAAGACGAACTGGGAGCGCTTCATCCCGGACCTGCTCGCCGACAAGGTGCTGCGGCGGGTGAGCGGGCTGTTCGGGCTGTGGGTCACGGTGAGTCTGGTCCTGCCCGCGGTGCTCGGCGGCCTGCTGACCTGGTCCTGGGCCGGCGCGCTGACCGGGTTCTTCTGGGGTGGACTGGTGCGCATGGGGGTGTGCCACCACGTGACCTGGTCGATCAACTCGATCTGCCACATGGTCGGGGCGCGGCCCTTCCGCTCGCGCGACCGCTCCCGCAACTTCTGGCCGCTGGCGATCCTGTCGATGGGCGAGAGCTGGCACAACCTGCACCACGCCGACCCGACCTGCGCGCGGCACGGCGTCCTCAAGGGGCAGATCGACATCTCGGCCCGGGTGATCTGGCTGTTCGAGCGGTTCGGCTGGGCGCACGACGTACGCTGGCCCACCACCCGTCGCCTCACCCAGCTGCAGCAGGCCTGACGCTCACCCGCCGCTCACACCCGCCCGCAGCGGCGCCACCCGCCGCCCCGCCCGGTGCGTGGCAGCCGCATGACCTGGCGCCAGCGCACGAGGACGCGGACGAGGGGATCGGGGTCGTCGGCCGTCCGGCGCCCGGTCCTGATCTCCTCGATCAGGCGGTCGTCGGCGGCGACGGGGTCCGTGGAGCCCTCGGGGGCCGGACGCTGTGCGGGAACCGGGACCGCCGCAGCCCCGTGGTCGTTGCTGATCGCGTCCATGCCCATCCATCGCGGCGGCTACGGCGAACGTGTCCCTCCATCCGGGTGATGATCGGCACGTGTGCCACCCGTCAGGCCGAGCGGCGGATCCGGGTGCCGACCCGGCGCCCGTAGACGCGGTCGGCCAGCGCGGCCTTCCGCCTGCGCAGGTCGGCCAGCACCGCGGGCGGGAAGCCGCCGGGGCCCGGCCGGTCCGGCGCCGCGCCGAGGTCGGTGACCAGCTCCCAGCCGCTGCCGAGCGCGGTCAGCGAACGGTGCTTGGTCGGGTAGTAGTCGCCGTTCAGGCTCACGGCGATCCCGCTCGCGCCCACCGCCGCCGCGACCAGGTGCGGGTGGAAGCGCGTGGAGATCCACGTCTGGTCCGCCGCGACCGGCAGCCCGTCCCGCCACACGGCGTCGAACGGCACGAACCGCGCCCCGGGCAGCTCGTGCTCCAGCAGCGCGTAGACCACGCGGTCCTGCCCCGGGATCCCCTCGACGACGGCGACCTCGTCCGGGGCGACCTCCCAGCGCCGCAGCGCCCCGAGCACGAACGTGGCCAGCGCCTCGGCGGGCCGGTCGCTGAGGTCGGACTGCAGGCAGAGCACGACCCGCGGCGCGCCGTCGACCGCGGGGACCGCGGCGGCGGGGAGGAAGGCGTCGTCGAGCCCGAGGGTGTCCGGCCGGTCGAGCAGCCGGGCCGAGGCCTCGTCGCGCACCTCGACCAGCGCGAACCGCTCCAGCAGCGAGCGGAGCAGCGGGCCGGCGCCGTCCGCCTCCGGGGTGAGGCCCTGGCCGGTCGCGACGGCGCGCCCGCCCGACTGCTCGACGGCGGCGACCGCGGCGGCGAGCACCCCGGCGTGGCGCGGCCAGATCCCGTTGACGTACCCGCCGCCGACCACGTGCACCACGTCGGCCCGGCCCAGGAGCTCGACCCCCGCGACCCACCGGGGCGCGAGGCCCGGGTCGGCGACCGCGCTGCGCACCCACGCCGCCGTCTCCCACGGGCCGCCCTCCGGAGCCGCGTGGCACAGCCGCCAGATCGTGTCGGTGAAGCGTGCCCGCGGGTGCAGGCCGTCGAGCAGGACGGCGGCGGTGCCGGGGGAGGGGCAGTCGAGCCAGACGTCCGCCTCCGGCGCGGTGCGCGCCAGGTGCCGCAGCCAGCCGGCGGCGATCAGCTCGTCGCCGTAGTTCGGGAACCCCGCGGTCCCGACGAGGTGGTACAGGGGCCGCCGGTCGTCCGCCACGGCCCGAGTATCCCGACCCGCGATCTCAGTAGAAGGTCACCCCCGGCTGCCCGCCGCCCGCAGCCACGGCGTCGCCGTTGATCGCCACGCTGCGCGGCGAGGCGAGGAAGGTGACGACGTCCGCCACCTCCTCGGCGGTGATCATCCGGCCGACCGTGGTCGTCCGGCCGAGGGCGCGCTCTGCCTCCTCCGCCGACGTGCCGTCGGCCTCGGCCTTCGCGGCGACCACGGCCGGGGTGCGCTCGGTGACGGTGAGCCCGGGGTGCACGACGGTGACGTTCACGCCCTGCGGGCCCAGCTCGTCGGCCAGCGCCGCGGTCATCGCGGAGACGGCGACGTTGCGCACCGAGCCGACCAGCGACGACGAGCCGCGCGCGTTGAGCCCGCTGATGTTGACGATCCGGCCCCAGCCCTGCGCGGTCATCAGCGGGGCGACGGCGCGGGCGCACCGCAGGTAGCCCAGCACCTTGGTCTCGAACTGCTCGCGCATGAGGTCGTCGCCGGTGGTGGACGCGCCGGCCTGCGCCCCCGCCGATGCGGGCTTCGCGGCCGCGTTGACCAGGATGTCGACGCCGCCGAGGGTGGTCACCACCTCGTCGACCATCGCGCGGACGGACGCGTCGTCCGTGGTGTCGGCGACGAGGGGCACGATCCGGGTGCCGTGCGCGGCGAGCCGGGCGGCGGCCTCGTCGAGCGCCTCCTTGCCGCGCGAGACGATCGCGACGTCGCAGCCCTCGGCGGCCAGGGCCGCCGCCACCGCGAGCCCGATGCCGCGGCTCCCGCCGGTCACGATCGCCCGCCTGCCGGTCAACTGGAGATCCATGTCCCCACCTCACACCAGGCGGGGCCGGGCGGCCAGACCGCGATCAGCCCGGCAGCAGCCCCCGGACGTACTCGGCCTGCCCGAGGTGCTTCGCGTCGTCGTCGACCACGGAGACGAGCCGGACCCCGCGGGTGACCGGCGGGTCCCAGTTGTCGTCGATCACCTCGTCGAGCTGCTCCGGCGTGAGATTCGCGAGCAGCTCGACGGTCCGCTGCGCGACGGCGGCGTGGTAACCGGCCAGCAGGTCCGCGGGCGCGCGCACCGCGGCGACCTGGTCGGGGCCGTGCCCGTAACCGGTGTCGGCCGGCTCGAGGTCGAGGCCGAAGCGCTGCTGCCAGCCGTCGGCGAGCCAGACCTGCTCGGTGCCGAACGCGTCGGCGAGGTGGTCGTCCTGAACCCGGGTCAGGTGCCACACCAGCCACCCGATCGAGTTGCCCTCCCCGTTCAGGCGCAGCGCGAGCTGCTCCTCGGTCAGGCCGTCGACGACGGCGGGCACGCCCTCCGAGATCCGGCCGAAGGCGTCGGTGAGCAGCTCGGCGGGGGTCACGGCGTCCTCCGGGGGTCGTCGGCGGTCGGGCCTCGTCGACGCTAGGTGATCCCTGCCCCGTTCCGCATTCCGGCGATAGGCTGCCGCGGTGGCCCGGTACTTCGACGTGCACCCGGACAACCCGCAGCGCCGCGCGATCGGCCAGGCGGTGGACATCGTCCGTCGGGGCGGGCTGATCGTCTATCCCACCGACTCGGTCTTCGCCCTCGGCTGCCAGCTCGGCAACAAGGAGGGCCTCGACCGGATCCGCACGATCCGCCGGCTCGACGACCGCCACCACTTCACCCTCGTCTGCAGCGACTTCGCGCAGCTGGGCCAGTTCGTGCAGGTCGGCAACGCGGTGTTCCGGGCGATCAAGGCGGCGACGCCGGGGCCGTACACGTTCATCCTCCCGGCCACCAAGGAGGTGCCGCGGCGGCTGCTGCACCCGAAGAAGAAGACCGTCGGCGTGCGCATCCCGGACCACCTCGTCGCCCAGGCCCTGCTCGCCGAGCTCGGCGAGCCGCTGCTCTCCTCGACGCTGCTGCTGCCGGACTCGCCGGAGCCGGACGTCCCGCCGACCCAGGGCTGGGAGATCAAGGAGCGGCTCGACCACGCCGTCGACGCCGTCCTGGACTCGGGGGAGTGTGGCACCGAGCCGACCACCGTCGTCGATCTCTCCGGCCCGGAGCCCGAGATCGTCCGCAAGGGCGCCGGTGATCCGTCCCGTTTCGAGTGATCCCGGGAAATCAGTCCCTTCCGGACCCTGGACGACCGGGCAGGTGCTGACCTAGCCTCTGTGACCGGGCGCACCGCCGCAGCGTCGCGGACGGGGCGCCTGTTCCGTTCTCAGCCCTCTCCTCCCGCCCTCTCCTCTCGCCCTCTCCTCCCGCCGGACCGCGTCCGTGCGACGACCGGCCGCGGGGGAGGAATCACTCCCTCCGGTCCGGCGTGTCGGCTTGCCGATCGCCGTCGGTCCACCTCCCGTCGACCGGTCATCGCACGCCCGCCCGACGGGCGGCCGGGCGCCGGACCTCCGGGTAATGTCCCGTGGACCTACAGATGTCGGGTCGCAGCTCCCCCGGCGGACGCGGGGCCCGAGGGCGCCCGCCTGCTACGGCGGGCGGTCGCGGCCGGGCGGCCGGGTCCGTGCGGCGTCCCGGCCGGATCGGGGTACGGACCAGCGGAGGACAGCGTGGATCGAGACGTCTCGTCCGCCTCCTGGCTCGACGAGCCGGGCGGGGGTGCGGCCGGCCCGGGCACCGGCGGCGCCGTCGGCGCCGACGACCGGCCCGACCTGCTGCTCGCGGGCCTCGCGCGGCGGATCTGCGGCCACGCCGAGCGGCAGCTCGCCGTCGCCGAGCGGCTCGGCCCGGACTCGCCCGAGGGCGCCGAGCTCGCTGCCGGCGCCCGGCGCCTGCTGCGCGACGGCGAGAGCGTCCTCAGCCTCGTCGGCGGCCGTCCCGAGCGGCGCGGCCCCGTGCCCACCGGCATCGGCCGGATCCTCGCGGACACCGCGGCGGGCGCCGAGGAGCCGCAACGCGTGTCGGTCCCGCCCGCCCCGTCGGCCTCGATCGCCGCCGGCAGCGCCGTGGGCGCCGGGCAGGTGCTCGCCGAGCTGGTCGCGCACGCCGAGCGCACGGTGCCGCGGAGCAGCCGCATCGAGCTGGTCGGCCGCTGGGCGGGCGACGGCGGCGTCACGATCGAGCTGCAGGCCGAGGGCGTCGACCTGCCGTGGCAGGAGGCCGCGGCGCTGGAGAACGAGATCGCCGGCGGCGCCAGCGCGCCCATCCCGCCGGAGCGGCTCGGCCTGCACCTGGCCGCGCGGCTGGCCCGCCGCTGCGGCGCCCGCCTGGAGCTGCAGGCCCCCCTCGGCGGCCCGGCCAACCCGGGCTTCGGCACGGTCGCGCTGGTCCGCTTCCCGCGGGCGCTGGTCGAGCCGGCCGCGGGCGTCCAGGTCCCGCGCGAGGCCGCCCCGCCGCCGCCCGCGCCGGCGCCCCGCGAGGAGTCGTCGGAGATCACGTGGGAGCCGGTGCGCGCCGGGTCCGCCCCCGCGCCCGCCTCGGTCGACGAGCTGTTCGGCTCCTTCGACGCCGGGCTCTCCCGGCCGGAGGAGGACCTGGTCGGCACCCCGATCTTCGCCGCCGTGGCCTCGGCGTGGTTCCGCACGAACGACGACCCGGCCCCGGCCCCGGCCCCGGCCACCAACGGCTGGTCCCACGGCAACGGGGTGAACGGGCTCAACGGGCACACGAACGGCCACCACGGCAACGGGCGCGGGCTGGCGGACAGCTGGCTCGGCTCGACGAGCACCTCGAGCGGCGGGACCCCGTCCGGCGGGGACTGGGCCGGCTCGGGGGACGACGAGTGGCGCGCGGCCGCCGAGCGCGCGGCGCGGGCCGAGACCGAGCTGCCGACCACCGGGAGCGGACTCCCGCGGCGCCGGCCGGGCCGGCAGATGGTCACGCCGCCACTGCGCAGCCGCCGGGGCGCGGCCGGGACCCCGACCGCCGGCGGGGAGGCCTCCGCCGAGCGCCAGCCGGACCGTGTGCGCAACCGGCTCTCGACCTACCAGCGCGGCCTGGAGGCGGGCCGGCACCGCGCGGCCGATCCCGAGGACGAGCCGTCGTACCAGTCGAGCGGGCCCGGGGCGGACGACGACGCGCCGGTGCAGGGCCCCGTGCCCGGGCCGACGCTGGAGCGCCGCTACGAGGAGGAGCGCGACCCCTGGACCGGCGAGGGCCTGTGGAGCGACGAGCGCTGACCGCCCGGCGGGCGTTTGCGGGCTGTCCGTTCTGAGGACGTCTCAGGGCGGGTCGGCCTAGCGTGGGCCCCGGGCCGGGGCGAGCCCGGCCGGGGGGAGGACGCGATGACGAACGCGGAGACCCGGGTCGTCGAGCTGGACGGGAAGTTCTTCGACGACCCGGACGCGCTGTACCGCACCCTGCGCCGGGAGGCGCCGGTCGTGCGGGTGAACACCCCGATGGGCCTGCAGGCCTGGGTGGTGACCCGCTACGCCGACGCGCGGCCGGCGCTCAACGACCCGCGGCTGTCGAAGGACGGCACGCGGTTCGCGGAGATCCTGGAGCGCCGCTCGGTGGCGCCGGAGCGGCGGATGCAGTTCGCCGACTCCCTCGCCGGGCACATGCTCAACACCGACCCGCCGGACCACACGCGGCTGCGCAAGCTGGTGAACCGGGCGTTCACGGTGCGGGCGATCGCCCGGATGCGACCGCGGATCGAGGAGATCGCCCGCGGGCTCGCGGACCGGATGGCCGCGAAGGCCGCCCGGGAGGGCACGGTCGACCTGCTCGACGAGTTCGCCTACCCGCTGCCGATGACCGTCATCTGCGAGCTGCTCGGCGTGCCGGAGGGCGAGCGGGACGACTTCCGCGGCTGGACCACCACGCTGCTGTCGGCCGCGCCGCCGGAGGAGCGCGGCGCCGCGGCCGCGGCGATGGCGGAGTTCCTGGCCCGGCTCGTCGCGGACAAGGCCGCGAACCCCGGCGAGGACATGCTGTCGGCGATCGTGAAGGCGTCGGAGGACGGGGACACGCTCTCGGCGCGCGAGGCGACGTCGATGGCGTTCCTCCTGCTCGTCGCCGGGCACGAGACCACGGTCAACCTGATCGGCAACGGCACGCTCGCCCTGCTGCGCCACCCGGACCAGCTCGCCCTCCTGCGCGCCGACCCGGACCTGGTGCCCAACGCAATCGAGGAGTTCCTGCGCTTCGACGGCCCGATCAACCTCGCGACCTTCCGCTACACCACCGAGCCCGTGGAGATCGGCGGCACGACGGTCCCCGAGGGCGAGGTCGTGCTGATCTCGCTGGTCTCGGCCAACCGGGACACCGAGCGGTACGGCGAGGCCGCGACGCTCGACGTCACCCGCGACGCGGGCGGGCACGTCGCCTTCGGCTACGGGGTCCACCACTGCCTGGGTGCCCCGCTGGCCCGGCTGGAGGGCGAGATCGCCTTCCGCACCCTGCTCGAGCGCTTCCCGGGCCTCGCCCTCGCCGGCGACCCCGAGACGCTCGGCTGGCGGCAGTCCACGCTGATCCACGGCCTGGGCAGCCTCCCCGTCCACCTGTGAGCGGCAACTGCCCCTAGAGGGGCAGTTGCCACTCACGACCGCGGCTGACCTGCGGGAACGGCTACGTGAGCCAGGCGGGCCGGGAGCTGCCGCGCGCCACGAGGACCGTGCGGTAGCGCCCGGGCGTGCCGGACATCCGGACCTGGTCGGTCACGCCCTGGTACAGCCCGAGCGGGGTGTCCGCGGTGAAGGTCTCGGGATCGAGGTAGGCGTGTTCCTCCCCGGTCCCGGCGACCGACCGGGCGTAGCCGAGGTCGAACACGCCGAGCTCGAGGATCCACAGCGCCACCCGGGTCAGCGAGACGTGGACCTTCCAGCTGCCGCCCTCCACGGCCCGCCGGCGCAGCGCCGCGACGATCCCCGCGGCCGTCAGCCAGGAGACGATGTAGTCGTTGACCACGAGGATCGGCGACAGCCGCGGCTCCACCTCGGGCGAGATCCCGCCCGCCTCCAGGTCGAACATGCCGGTGAGCGCCCCGGCCGTCTGGTCGAAGCCGACGCGGTCGCGCCACGGCCCGCGCTCGCCGTGGAGCGTGTTCGTGGCGTACACGATGCCCGGGCGCGCCGCCGCGGCGTCCTCGGCCGACAGCCCGATCGACGGCAGGTACCCCGGCCGGCGGTTGGCGTAGAAGACGTCCGCGCCCGCGAGCAGCTCCCGCACGACCCGCGGGCCGTCACCGCGGGCGGGATGCACGGTCGCGGACCGGACCCCGACGTTCGCGGTCACGTACGTGGTGTCGTGCTCGAACTCGGTGGGCCGCCACAGGTTCAGCACGTCCGCGCCGTGCAGCGCGAGCGTCCGGCCCGTTCCGGCGCCCGCGATCACGTGCCCCATCCCGAGCGCCCGGACACCGTCGAGCGGCTGCTCGGCGCCACCCGGCAACGGCTCGGGGTCGGCGTCGCCGATGCGCGTGATCTCGATCAGCGGGGTGTCCTCGAGGACCGCGTGCTGCTCGGTGGCGAGGAACTCGGCGGTGGTGCGGACCAGCGGCATGACGACGCCGGCCTCGGCACCCGCGCGCTCCAGGTCGGCGGCGCCCCACCGGGCCACCGCCCGCGCGACCGCCTCCGGGGTGTCGGCGCAGTCGAGCAGCCGCTGCGTGGCGACCTTGAGTGCGGGATAGCCGTTGAGCGGCATGACCCAGCGGTCGTCGCCGGCCCGGTAGAAGCGGAACCCGAACGCCGGCGACGGGTTCGCCGCCGACGCCGCCGGATAGCCGTTCAGCAGCTCCCAGCGCCGGTCGTAGAACGGGCAGAGCCGGTGCGGGGCGCTGCGCAGGTCGGCCGTGACGTCCTGGCCCGCCCCGCCGCGGTCGCGGTGCAGCGCCGCGACGGCGACCGACTTCGCCGCCAGTGCCAGCGCCGCCGCCCCGCCGAGCCGCAACGCGCTGGGGACGACGGGGTCGGCGCCGAGGAAGGTGACCCGCCCGCCGGTGTCCGATGCGGCCAGGCCGATCCCGCCGAGCAGGGCGTCGAGCGCGCCGTGGACGTCGAAGGCGTCGTCGGTGGCCGGGTTCGCGACCGCCGCCCCGATCCGCCCGCCCAGCCCGAGCAGTGCGGTCACAGCAGCTCCTCCGGCACGGTGACGTGCTTGGACCGCAGGTACTCGCCCACGGACTTGCCGATCTGGTCCACCCGCAGGTTCGACGACCCGCCCGTGCCCAGCAGGCCCTTGAGGACCACGTGCACGGCGCGCAGGTACGGGAACTCGTGCCGGACGACGTCGCACTCCTTGGCCTCGGGCAGCAGCTCCCGGATCGCCGAGGTGCTCAGCGTGGACCGCAGCCAGTCCCAGTGCGCGGGGTCCGGCGCCCAGATGCCGACGTTGGAGTTGCCGCCCTTGTCGCCGGCGCGGGCGTAGGTGAGCGTGCCGAGCGGCATCCGGCGCCCGGACGCGGTGGCGGCGGGCGGCTCCGGCGAGCGGCCCTGCTCGAGCTCCTCGGGCGTCGCCCAGCGCGAGGAGACCGGCGCCTCGAGGCGCGTGCCGTCGTCGAGCACCGCGGTGTTCGGGACGAGCTCGGCGGGCAGCAGCGCGGGCCAGTAGTCGATCCGCGGCCACGGCTCGCGTACCGGCTGGGCGCCACCGTCGTGGTGGAAGCCGGGGAAGCCCTGCAGATAGAGGCTGCCGACGGCGGCGGGGAACGGCTTCAGCGCCTCGGGCGCGCGGGCCGTCGCCATGACCCGGATCGGGACCGTGGCCTCCCACTGCGAGTGCGGGTCCTCCGCGGCCGTGCCGAGCGGGGTGACGTCGAGCTGGTCGACGTGCCCCTCGAGCTGGGCGCGGAGCTGGTCGCGCAGCAGCGCCACCTTCTCGGCGACGTTCGGCGAGGTGCAGAACAGCATCTGCGAGATCTGCCAGCCGATCTGCGCGAACACGGCGACCTTCGCGGTGGGCGGCGGCGGCGATCCGGCGACGGGCGCGATCGCGACGCGGTCCTCGCCCACCTGGCTGAGCCGGACGGTGTCGAGGTGGACCGTGGCGTCGGGGTTGAGGTAGCGCGGCCCCTGGATCTCGTAGACCAGCTGTGCGGTCACGGTGTCGACGGTGACCATGCCGCCGTCCCGGGCGTGCTTGGTGATCACCGACGAGCCGTCCGCGGCGATCTCGGCGATCGGGAATCCGCACCTGATCATGCCGGGGACCTGGGTGAAGCCCGAGAAGTTGCCGCCGGTCGCGTGGGCACCGCACTCGATGATGTGCCCGGCGGTGATCGCGCCGGCGAGCGGGCCCCAGTCGTCGGGCGTCCAGCCGTGCCACCAGGCGGCCGGGCCCGCGGTGAGGGAGGCGTCCGTGACCCGTCCCGTGACGACGATGTCGGCGCCGGCCCGCAGTGCCTCGGCGATCCCGAACCCGCCCAGGTAGGAGTTGGCCGCGATCGGATCCACGCCCCAGTCCTTGAGCGGGGCACCGGTGTCGAGGTGCTCCATCGCGTGCCCGTCGGTGTGGAACCGGCCCAGCCGGTCGAGGACGTTGTCGCCCTCGACGTGTGCGACGGTGAGGTCGACGCCCGCCTCGGCGAGGTCCTCCCGCAGGGCCGCGGCGAGCCCCGCGGGGTTGAACCCGCCGGCGTTGGTCACGATCTTGATGCCGCGCTCGGCGATCGTGGCCAGGTGCGGGCGGAGCTGTTTGCGGAAGTAGTCGACCCAGCCGCCGCCGCGCGCCGGGTCGTGGGTCACCGCGAGCGCGGCGAGCGTCACCTCGGCGAGGTAGTCGCCCATGAGGACGTCGACGGGGTCGCCCGCCATGGCCTCGTCGATGGCCGTGAACCGGTCACCGAGGTAGCCCGAGAAGTTCCCGATCCTCACCGATCGTTCGTTCATGAGGACCGACGATAGCCTCCTCGCGGGAATTCGAGGAGGGGCCGGTGATGCAGTCGCATCCGGACTGCACCCCGGCCCTCCTGCTCAGTGGCCCGGGGAGGGTGCGGCCCCGGTCGTCACGGGGGCGCCACCGGTCGTGACGGCCTTGCCGGCCGGGCTCGTCACACCCAGCGACCCGGCCGGGACGGCGGCCGGCGCGGCCGCGGGGCTGGCGCCCGGGCCGTTGGCGGCGGGGGTGCCGTTGACGCCCATCGCGGCCCAGGTCCCGCCGACGCCCTCGCCCTTCGCCTCGCCGGGCTTGGTGTCGCCGCTGTAGCGGTAGAGCGGCCAGCCGTTCAGCGTGAGCTGCTGGGTGCCGTCCGGACGTCCGATCGTGCCGACGAGGCCGGACGGGATGCCCTGCAGCGCGGGCTGCCCGTCGCCCTGCACCGGCGGCCACTTCTTGGCGCAGTCGCCGGTGCACGTGGCGGCGGACGGGTCGTTGCGGTCGTTGGCGAAGCGGTAGACGGTGAAGCCGTCCGTGGTCACCACGGTGCCGACGGCGGTCACGCCGGTGCCGAGGCCGCCGGTCGGGGCGACGGTCGTGCCGTCCGCACCGCCGGTCGCGCCGCGGGAGGTGCTGCCGGACGAGGCGCCGGCGGGCAGCGCGTCGCTGGCGTCGACGAACCCGGAGGATCCGCAGGCGGACAGCGCGGCGGTGGCGGTGAGGGCGGCGGCGGCCGCGAGGACGGGGCGCAGGCGGGCGTGCCGGAGGAGACGGGGGAGCGTCATCTCGGTTGTTCCTTCAGTTCTTCGCGGGGAGCGAGTCGTGCGGTCCCGCCCGCGGCGGCGGGGGGCGGTGCGCCGGGGACGGGAGCCGCTGAGGGCGACCTTACGAAGTCGCGGGGGTCCCGAGTTGCCACGCTGAGAGACGATCACGGCACGCGACGCGACCGGCGCGCCGAGCGGGCGCTGTCTGCTGCCGACGCACACCGGCGCTGCTCCGAACGCCGTAGGCCGTCCTCAGAATCGATGACGGGACCGGCCCGGGCGGCCGCTCACCCGCCCGCCGGACCGTTCTCCGGCCAGGCCCGCAGCGCCGAGCGGCTGTCGAACCGCCGCTCCTCGCCGCTCACCGGATCGGTGAACTCCAGGGTGCGGGCGAGCAGCTGCAGTGGCGAGGAGAAGTCGTCGAGCGGGGTCTCGTGCAGGTCGGGGTAGAAGTCGTCGCCGACGATCGGGATGCCGAGCCCCGCCAGGTGCAGGCGCAGCTGGTGGGTGCGCCCGGTGAGCGGCCGCAGGCGATAGCGGCCGAGGTCGCCGCGTCGCTCGAGGAGCTCCACGCGGGTCTCGGCGTTGGGCTCGCCCGGCACCTCGTAGGCCCGGATCACGCCGCGCTCCTTGACTATCCGGCTGCGCACCGTGCGGGGCAGCTCGAGGTCGGGCCGGTACGGGGCGACCGCCTCGTAGGTCTTCCGGACGCGGCGGTCGCGGAACATCGTCTGGTAGCGGCCGCGCAGCTCGGGTCGCACCACGAACAGCACCAGCCCGGCGGTGACCCGGTCGAGCCGGTGGGCGGGGGAGAGCTGTGGCAGGTCGAGCCGGTGCCGCAGCCGCACGAGCGCGGTCTCCACGACGTGCCGCCCGCGCGGGATCGTGGCCAGGAAGTGGGGCTTGTCGACGACGAGGATGTCGTCGTCGCGGTGCACGATCCCGATCTCGAAAGGGACCGGCACCTCCTCGGGCAGGTCCCGGTGGAACCAGACGAACGAGGCGGGCACGAACGGGGCGTCGACGGCGAGCGGCCCGTCGAGGCCGACGATCCGCTCCTCGCGCAGCATCTCCTCGATGCGGCCCGGGTCCACCCGCGGCAGCCGCTCGACCAGGTGTTCGCGCATGGTCCGCCACGGGCCCTCGTCCGGCGTGCGCAGCCGGACCGGGTCGAGCCCGTGCCGCTGCGGAAGCGGGGCCGGGCGGCGTCGTCTCACCGGGCGAGGATACGGAGGCGCGGCTGTCGGTCCGTGCCCGCGGGCGCCGCGGCAACGGTTAACCTCACGTGCGGTTGCGCCGTTCCTGCGCGTGGCCGTGTCGGGAGGGGGAGCGCGATCATCCGCAGCAAGGACGCCGATGCGGGTCGCATGACGGCGGGGATCGGCGGGGGATCCGTCGACGACCCGCTCGACCCGGCCGACCCGGTGGCGCCGGCCGTCGTCCCCCCGCGGACGCCCGCCCGGACCCTCGCCGACCGGCTGCTCGACGGCGCCGACTTCGGCGTCCTCGCGGTCGACGACCGCGGCCTCGTCCGCCGGGCCAACGCCGCCGCTCGCCGCCTGCTGCCCGGCGTGCGCGAGACCGAGCTGCTGCCCGGGCCCGTCGCGGTCGGGCTCTCCGCCGGTCCGGACGACGGCCCGGCCGAGCTCGAGCTGGCCGGTCGCGCCCTCCGGGCCCGCCGCCAGGAGCTGCCCGACGGCTGGGTCGCCTGGCACGTCGAGGACGTCACCGAGCACCGCAGGCGGCTGGACAACCTGCTCGCCGAGCGTGCGCGCTCGCGCTTCCTCGCCACCGCCAGCCGCCGGCTCGGGCTCTCGCTGCACCCGGGGCGCACCGCGCGGGCGGTCGTGGAGCTGGCGTCGTCGGAGCTGGCGGACCTCGCGGTCGTCGTGCTGCCGGTCCGCGGCGGGGTGTCGGAGTGGTACGCCTGCACCGGCGACCGGGTCGCCAGCAGCGGCCGCACGGACGTCGCCCACATGCCCGCCGAGCTGCGGGACGCGCTGGCCGGGGTCGCCGGCGGGCCGCGTCCGCTGCTCGCCGAGGACCTCGCCGGGCAGCCCTGGGCGGCCGACGCGCCCTCTGCCGCGGCGCTGATCTCGCTGCCCGGCAACGGCGTCCCCGCCGGCGCGCTGGTGCTGCTGCGCCACGAGGCCGACTCGGCCGCCGCCCCGGGCGTCGACAAGGCGCTCACCGAGGAGTTCGCCCAGCGCTCCGGGCTGGCGCTCGCGGCCGCCTCGCTCTACGCGGGCCAGGCCGGGACCGCCGCCGTGCTCAAGCGGAGCCTGCAGCAGCCCGAGCTGCCGCGGGTGCCCGGCATGGTCTTCGGTGCGGCGTACCGGCCGGCCGAGGAGGGGCTGCTCATCGGCGGCGACTTCTACGACGTGCTCGTCGGGCCGGACCGGTCGGCGATGTTCGTGCTCGGCGACGTGTGCGGCAAGGGCGTGCACGCGGCCGTCAGCACCGGGCAGCTGCGCCAGTCCGTCCAGGCCCTGCGCCGCCTCGACCGCGATCCCGTCAGCCTGCTGCGGCTGCTCAACGAGACCATGCTCGAGGCCGCGGACCCCGAGGCCGACCCGGGCTTCGCGACCGTCGTGCTCGGCAGCGCCACGCCGCTGGCCGACGGCGGTCTCGAGCTGGAGCTGGCCGGCGGCGGGCACCTGCCCCCGCTCGTCGTGCGCCGCGACGGGATCGAGGAGATCGGGATCGGCGGAATGCTGGTCGGCGCCGTGCCCTCCGCCCGGTTCGCCTCGCGCACCGTCCGGCTCGCGCCCGGCGAGGCCTGCGTGCTCTACACGGACGGGGTCAGCGAGGCCCGCGGCGGCGTCGACGGCCGCGAGACCCTCGGCGAGACGCGGCTGGCCGGGCTGCTGACCGGCGCGCACGTCATGCCCGCGCCCGCCATCGCCGAGCGGGTGGAGCAGCACACCACCCGCTGGCTCGCCTCCGGCCCGCACGACGACATCGCCGTCCTCGTCGTCCAGGCGCCGCTGGTGCTCCCCGATCCCTCGGGTCCGGCCGCGGAGGCCCGCGCATGATCGCCGGGTTCGACCCGCGGGTCGCCGCCCGCCGCGCGGAGTTCATGGCGGCGCTCGGCCGGGCGGACGAGGACGCCGCCGTCGCGCTGGCGCTCGGGTTGGTCGACGCGGGTGTGCCCGCCCGGGAGGTCCTCCTCGGGCTGGTCGCGGACACGCAGGAGGAGGTCGGGCTGCGCTGGCAGCGCGGGGAGTGGAGCGTCGCGCGGGAGCACGCCGCCACCGCCGTCAACGAGCGGGTGGTCGGCGCCCTGGGCCGCCGGACCCGGCGGGGCTCGCGCGGGCACGTCGTCCTCGCCTGCCTCGACGGCGAGTGGCACGCCCTGCCCGGCCGAATCGTGGCGGAGGTGCTGCGGCTCGCGGGCTGGCACGTCACCTTCCTCGGCGCCAGCGTGCCCGCCGCCGAGCTCGTGACCTACCTGCACCAGGAGGGGCCGGACGTGGTGGCGGTGAGCTGCGCGCTGCCCGTGCACCTGCCGGCCGCGCACCGCACGATCGTCGCGGCGCAGCGCACCGGCACACCCGTGCTGGCCGGCGGCCCGGGCTTCGGCGCCGACGGCCGCTGGGCCCGCAGGCTGGGCGTCGACGCCTGGGCGCCGGACGCCGTCGAGGCCGTTCGGCTGCTCGACGAGCTGCCCTGGCCGGAGCCCGAGCCCGACCAGGTCGGCGACCGCGGCCCCGGCCCCGAGTACGCGGGCCTACGTGCGCGACGGGGCGACCTCGTCGTCGCCGCCACCCGGGTGCTCGACGGCGAGATCGCGCTCGGCGGGGTCGTGGAGGCCGGGCTGGAGGACGACCTGACCCACGCCGTCGACTTCCTCACCGCCGCGGTCTACCTGTCCGATGTCGAGGTCTTCAGCGGCTACCTGGGCTGGCTCGCCGACCTCCTCGACGCGCGAGGCGTGGGGACCGGGTCGGCGCGCGCCGTGCTCGCCGCGTTCCACGCGGGCCTGCACGACTTCCCGTTCGCCCAGGAGTGCCTGCGCCGCGGTGCCGCGCAGCTGCAGGACCGTCCGGCCGTGCCCACCGACGGGGCGGCCACCGTGAGGGAGGCCACGGCATGAGCACCAGCTCCGGCGTGCACCGCGACCCCACCCGCCCCCAGCCGCTGCGCGTCGAGGCGCGGGCCGAGCGCGAGCGGGTCGCCCTGGTCCTCGCCGGCGACCTGACCTTCGGCACCGCGTCCAGCCTCGAGGAGCACGTCCGGGAGGTCGCCGAGGACGCCGGCCCGGACCTGCCCACGGACCTGGTGATCGACGTCGCGTGCCTCGACTTCTGCGACTCCGCCGGCCTTGCCGCCCTGATCGGCCTGCAGCGCCGCGCCGCCCGCCGCGGCGGCACCGTCACCCTCACCGGCCCGAGCGGGACGTTGCGCCGGGTGCTGCGGGTGACCGGCGCCGAGATCCTCTTCACCCTCCGCCCCGTCGCCCCGGCCACCGGGATCGAGAGCGAGGGGCAGACGGGGTAGGGCTCGCCGACGAGCGCAGGGGTACGGGCCGCCGCGGGTCGGGACCACCGGCGGCCACGACCTGGAGTGGATCCCTCTCGCCCACCCGGGAACGGGGACTCGGGGTGGAGAGCGACGCATGACGAGTGGGCGACCAGTGGCCGCTGAGCTACGGGCGTGAGGGAGCGAGCGCTGGTGCCGCGCCGCCCGTCACCCCGTCGGCTGGAGGAGCGGGGGTGATCGACGTCGTGGGGAGCGGGTCGGGTCCAGCCAGTACGGCGGGACGAACTCGGGGAGCCCTCCGGCGAGCCTGATCACGACGTCGAGCAGCGGGCGCCGGCCGCCGGTCTCGGGGAGTCGGCCGCGCTCGAGTACCAGGCCGCACACCTCGGCGAGCGCCTCGGCCTGGCGTTCCGGGGTGGTGCGTTCGTCCTTCGCGTCACGGGGCGCGGCGCCGGCGTCGACCGCGGCGGCGATCGCATCGACATCGTGGCGTCGTCGAAGCGGCCGATGAGGCTGCCGCCGGGCTTCGTGCGGAAGCGACGCAGGCGCAGCTCGTCGACCTGCGGCGGCGGCCCGTCATCCGGCTCGGCGCCGTCCTGGTCGAGGACTTCGACGAGTTGAGTGCCCCACGCGAGGAGCTCGCTCGGCGTGTACACGCCGGTCTTGCCGGCGAGCTCCCGCTCCGCGCCCGCCCAGACCTCGGGCGAGAGCCGTCGGGCCGCGCCGCTGTCCAGCACCTTGGCGATCACCTCGACGTGCCGCAGGCCGGCAGTTCCGGCGGCGAACGCCTCTGCGGTCGCCGGCAGCCGTGCGGGAAGCTGCGTTCCGTCGATCCCGATGCGCGCACGGACCGACTCGGCGGCGACCACACGTCGGCGTGCCTCGAACCGCTCCCAGCCGAGCAGGTCGCCGAGTGCGCCGGTGGGGGAGCGGTAGCCGCGTTCGGCGAAGACACCTCGGCGCTGGAGATCGGCGACGGCGTCGACCACGACGCGGTCGAGACCCCGCCGCGCCTTCTCGGCCGCCACGAGGACGGCCAGCTCGTCGTCCGACGCGGCCGGGCCCGCCGCGCCGCTCGTCGACCGCCTCCGTCAGGCGGCCGTGCGCGGCGTCGACGCGGCCCGGATCCATGACCCCAGTGTAGTCGAACAAAAGTTCGAAGACTCGCCTTTCGTCGCAGGTCGGGAACTGTTCGACGCGAGTTGTTCGCGGCGGTGAACACCGCTCCTCGAGGCGCACTCGCCCTGCGACCGCTCGCCGCGACGGCAGCGCGCCGAGTGGCGGTGGGGGACTGCTCAGGTGCGGGCCGGCCGCACTCCCCGCCCCCCCGGCTGGTATTACTATACCGCCACGCGCTACGGTGCCGGTATAACTATACCGACACCCTGGAGCGCGAGGTACTCGTGATCGAACTGAAGACGCCTGCGGAGATCGAACGCATGCACGTGGCCGGGCGCTTCGTCGCCGAGGTGCTCTCCGAGGTCGGCCGGCTCGCCGACGTGGGCGTCAACCTCCTGGACCTGGAGCACCACGCGCGCGGCATGATCGAGCGGCGCGGGGCGGACTCGTGCTACTGGGACTACGCGCCGTCCTTCGGGCGCGGCCCCTTCCGCAACGTCATCTGCCTGGCGGTCAACGACGCGGTCCTGCACGGCCTGCCCCACGACTACACGCTGCGCGACGGCGACGTGCTGACCGCCGACCTGGCGGTCGGCATCGACGGCTGGGTGGCGGACTCGGCGCGCACGGTCGTCGTCGGCACGGCCGCCGAGGAGGACCTGCGGCTCGTCCGTGCCACCGAGGAGGCCCTGGAGGCGGCGATCGAGGTGGCGCGTCCGGGCAATCGCCTGGGCGACATCTCGGCGGCGATCTCGGCGGTGGCCCAGGACCACGGCTACCCGGTCAACGACGAGTTCGGGGGTCACGGCATCGGCCGCACCATGCACGAGGATCCCCACGTCTCCAACAAGGGCCGGGCGGGCCGCGGCCTGAAGCTCCGGCCGGGGCTGACCCTCGCGCTCGAGCCCTGGTTCGCCCGCACGACCGACAGGATCGTGTACGACGCAGACGGGTGGACCATCCGCTCGGCCGACGGCTCGCGCACGGCGCACTCCGAGCACACGGTCGCCATCACCGAGGACGCCCCCCTGGTGCTCACCCGCCGTGACTCGGAGGAGCCGGCCGGGAGGGGGTCGTCCGCCGGTCGCCGCACCGCGCGGGACGCCTAGCAGCCGACGGCAGGTGCGTGGTCCGCAACGGACCTACGGGCAGATCGTGAGGGCGGCGAGGGACCCGTCGGCGAGGGTGAAGTGGTGGTGCAGCAGCACCGGACTGCCGGGGAAGTCCCCCGCGATCTCCACCGCCACGACCGTCGCCGCGCCGACACCGCGGACGGACCGCACCGTGCGGGTGAGGGTGTAGGCCGCGGCCACGCCCTCGGCCCAGGCGCGGATCTCGGCGGTGCCGACGTGGTCGCGGCCCTCGTCGTGGACCACGGCGTCGGGCGTGAAGCAGCCGACGATCGTGCCGACGTCCGTGTCGGTCTTGGCGCGGAGGTAGGTGGCGACGGCCTCGGGTGCGTCGACGAGAGTCATGATCATCTCCTTGCTGACGGGGTGAACTGCTCCGGCCCGACGACGCGCAGCAGGCCGAGCCTGCCGGCGGTGCCGGTGCCGGGGGCGGGGGTGAACAGGAGCAGGTGCTGGTCCTCGGCGGTGGTGCGCAGGACCACGCTGTCGAGCTCGAGCAGGCCGACCGCGGGATGGTGCACGCGCATGCGGCTCTCCCGCCGCACGGCGACCTCGTGCTCCTCCCACAGCGCGGCGAACTCCGGGCTGTCGCGCCGCAGCCGGGCGACCAGGGCCTCGCCCTCCCGGTCACGCCCGCCCTGCCGGCGACGGGCGAGGGCGGCGCGGAGGTCGGCGACGTGCACCCGGCTGAGCCGCTCCCGCTCCTCGGGCGGGTGCGGGGCGCGGACGGCGGGGTCGGTGAACCAGCGCAGGACGACGTTGCGCCGGTCGCCGCTGACGGTGCAGACCTCGCCGAACAGCGTCTCCGCCATGCGGTTCTGGGCGAGCAGCGTCCCGATCTCGTCGACGACCTGGGCGGGGGTGTCGACCAGCGTGTCCAGCAGGTGCAGGACGCCGGGTTCGACGTGCCCGCCACCCCGGGGACCCGCGGGCGGCCGATGGCCGGCGAGCAGGAAGAGGTGGTCCCGCTCGTCCTTGGTCAGCCGCAGGGCGCGGGCCAGGGCCGCGAGCAGCTGGGTGCTGGGCTGCGCGCTGCGCCGCTGTTCGAGGCGCATCACGTAGTCGCCGCTCACCCCGGCGAGCTGGGCCACCTCCTCGCGGCGCAGCCCGGGTGTCCGCCGCCGGACGCCGCGCGGCAGCCCCACCTCCTCCGGCGACAGGCGCTCGCGCGCCCGGCGGAGGAAGTCGGCGAGCTCGGTCCGGTGCACACCCCGATCATGACCCCGGGCACCGACAAGAACCACGGAGCGTCGCTCCTACCCTCCCGGTCCGTTCACAGGTGCGAACACCTCGGCTCCGCCGGGACCCGGATCGTCACCGTCCTCGTCCAACCCGGCATGACGACGATCGACGCCCACCTCCCCTTCGACCTCCACGACCTCCCGAACCCCGACGTCTACGAGGAGCTGCTCCGTGCGGCCCCGACGACCGGGCGGTGCCCCGTGTGGATCACCGACCGGACCGTCGGCCGCGTCGGGCCGCTCACGAGCGCCGAGCGCACGGCCCGGCTGCTCGACGTCGCGCGGGCCGACCCGGCCCGGCAGCTCGAGCAGGCCTGGCCCGGGCCCTGCCCGCCGACCTGCTCCTGCTCGGCACCGCTGCCGGCCTGGCCGGGGCTGCTGCCGGTGCCGGACCGGAACGCGACCGCCCTGGAGGGCGACCTCGCCGTCGTCGCCGCCGCACGGTGGGCCCGCGAGCGGGCGTGGCACTCGGCGCTCGCCGTGGTCGACGCCGCGCGCCCCGCGGACGTCCCCGGCGGTGGTCGACTCGACCGGCGCCGGCAACCACGACCAGGACGTCACGGAGATCTCCGCCGTGCTCCGCAGCTGGGAGACCTCCGATCGTCGTGAGCGTCAAGGCCCCGGGTCGCGGCTGCTGTGCGGGGCATTTTGTCGCGACGTTCACTGTTCACGACGGCGGTTCGGGGTCCTGCTGCGTCGTCTGCCGTCCGCGGTTGATCTCGACGGCGCCGAGGAACACCTTGACCACGAGGCCGAGGACGAGCAGGTCGAGGATCATCTGCGCGATGACGACCACCCGGGCCGCCTGGCTGGTCGCCGTGATGTCTCCGAAGCCGACCGTGGCGAAGACGGTGACCGTGAAGTACAGCGAGTCGGTGCGGGTCAGTGAGTCGACGTTGAAGTTGTCGGGGTTGCCTTGCTCCATCATGAAGTACGTGGCGGCGAAGAGGAGGACGAACACCGGCACGGTGATGGCGAGTGCCTCGATCGCGCGTAGGGCTGCGTGTCGATGCCTGATGATCGCTCGTACCTGGAAGACGACGAGGGCGGTCAGCGCAAGTATTCCGACCGCCAGGGCGACACCTAGCGAAATGCCGGTCAGCTTGTTCAGCGGCAGGAGGTAGTACGCCGCGATCACCAGGACCGTGGTTGCCAAGGCTCGCAGCAGTCCGATCGCGACGAGCCGTCGGCGCTGCGCTGCGGAGAGACTCTCGGTGGGTGCGGTGCTCACGTCACGGCTCCTCGATCCGCTAGGCCTCCCGGTTGATCGGAGATGGTCCCGGGTCGATGGTCTTGTGCCGCTCTTGCGGCACCCGCGCCGAGCGGTGCTCGCCTGCCGCCTCGGGGGCGGTCACCCACAGCATCCACACCCCATGGATCAGGAATCCCAGGAGCGGGAAGGCCGGGGTGATTCCCTTCGGGAGGGAGAGCCCGGTCAGCACCCATTCGCCGAACTCGTATGCGGCAGCCGCCCCGATGAGGGCGACGAGCAGGACCGCAACAACCCGATGCTCACCCGCGAGGGCTCTGGTCGTGTCGGATGCGAGCAGCTCGAGCGCCACCCCGCCGAACACGATCACCACATAGGCCGCAGCATTGACCACGATCCACACGGCGAGCAGACGCCAGTCCCACCACGGGCCCGGGCGATCCTCCGAGTCGTTCCCGGCTTCCATGCTCATAACTGCTCCCAAGCATGAGGCGCGCGAAGCGTGCTGTTCCGCCTAATCTCCGCACCTCGGGATGAAGCGGATCTCGGTGAAGGTGCGACACGTCCGACGCTCACGTTGTCGATGACGCCTCTCACACGCACGAACTTCATGCCGAGACCCGCGTGTCGGCCGACGCGGTCCGTTGATCCCGGACAACCGCGAGCCGGGGTAGAAGCGGGCGCTCCTGCCCGTGCGGACACCCCGCGAGGTCTCATCCTCGGCGGGCACCGGCCCCAGCGTCCTCACCCGCTAGGCATGATTGGTGGAGACTCTGGCCCGCGCCCGCGCCCGCGGCGCTGCTGCCGAGCCTTCTCCAGGGCATCGGACGACCCGACGTGCGGCCTTTGTGACTTCTGCAGCGGCGCCAACAGCGCGGTTCATGCTGCGGTCGAAGCCGGCGCCGGTGGCAGGGTCGGACCGGGTGCGGACACGATGCTGAAGGCTTTGTCCTGGTCATAGAGCTGTCGGGTCTGCAGGCAGAAGCAGAGCTGGCCGATCATCCGGTTGAACAGGCGCCGCAGCGCGGCGGCATGGCGGTCTCCGGCAGCGCGCCGGCGCAAGTAGTGCTCCTTCGGCGGGCCTTCGCGTCCAGATGCGGCGAAGGCCCAGACGAACCCGACGGCGGCCAGACGGTTGTTCTTCACCTGCCTGCGCATGATCACTAGCTGGCGACCGGATGCCCTGGTTACCTGCGCGGAGCCTGCATAGGCCTTCACCGCGCGGTCGTCGGCGAAGCGTGTGCGGTCGTCGCCGAGCTCGCCGAGGACGCGGGCGCCCGACGGTTCCCCGAGCCCCGGGGAAGCTGGTGATGATCGCGTAGTCGGGGTGGGCGCGGAAAGCCTCGATCGCGGCCTGGCCAAGCTCCTCGGCGTTGGTGCACTCGGCGTTGAGTGTGGCGAGCAGCGCGAGTGCCTGGCGGCCCAACGCCTGCTCGACCAGCGGCGGATGGAGCAGCTGTGGTGTCCGCAGCGCCGCGGCGATGGCCTCGGCTTTCGACTGGATAGTGCGCTTGCGTCCGCCGCGGCGCAGCGCGGTCGCGATCCGAGCCACCGACAGCTTCGCCCCAAGCGGCCCGTGTCGGGGCGATCGCAGGACTGCGCGCGCATCCGAGCTGGCCAGGTTCGTGACGGTGCTGGTCGCGGAGCGCGCGAACGCGGCGAGGAACGTCGGGTAGTACTCGCGCAACAGCGAGCGCACCTCGAGCATTGCTCGGGTGCGCCGCCACACGGCGTCCTGCTCCGCCCTGGCCAGCACTGCGATGGACTGAGCCAGGGCGCTGCCGGCGGGCAGTCGCCGGTGGGCATGCGAGTCGGTCCGCAGGATGTTCGCCAACGTCAGCGCATCCGCATGATCGGACTTGGCGCAGGCGACCGAGTGCCGGTCTCGATAGCGGGGAACCGCCATCGGGTTGCTGGCATAGACCGGTCTTCCGGTCGCGCGCAGGGCCGCGACCAGCAGCCCGTGGGGGGTCTCGATGGCCACCGGGACCGGCTTCTCGGGGCTGTCTCCTGCGGCAGCGAGCAGGTCGACCAGGGCGGCGAAGCCGTCGGGGTTGTCGGGGATCCTGCGAGCTGCCCGTCCTGCTCCACCAGCGCGACGTCGTGATGGCGCTCCGCCCAGTCGATCACGCAGAACACTCTCAAGCCTTCTAGAAGGGCGCCTGCGGCGTCGCTGTCACCGCGCCCCGCAGCCAGCCCACCAACCGACCACCAGGAAGGAGGCGACCGACATTGCGCATCCGTCCCCCAGAGCCAGGGCTCGTCAGCCCGTGGAGCGCTTCAGGCATCACCGTGTCGGTCACCCCCGGCCACCGAGCAGCGCCGCGACTGACCCGCTCTCGCTTCAGGCCTCGGCCCGCGCGTCAAGCCTTACCGGGCCATGGAGAGACAAGAGGGCTCCGTCCCGTCCAGCTGCTCGGCAGTCATCAGGAGCGCTTCGGCGCCGTCCTCGTGGAGCTCGACGCCGACACGCTGCTCCTCTCGGTCGCCGCCCCGCCGATGACCCGCCGGGAGTGCGAGACGGTTGCGGCCGAGCACTTCGCCTTCTGCCCCGACCAGCAGGACCCGCAGGACGGCCGGATCCTCACACTGCGCAGCTACGCCGACCGGATCCGCGGCTCACGCCAGTGGCGGTTCTGGTGGGGCCGAGGAGAGGACACGGTGGGGGCGTCGTCGTGTCGGGAGGTCGGTGGACACGGGAGTCCTCCTCCAGCTCGGCCGATGACCCGATGGGTGAGCCGTCGCGTCGCCGCGAGGGTGGAACGACTGCGGACGACGAGTCCGCACGCCGGAGCAGAGCTCGGACTGCTCACCGAGAAAGGGAGATCGACATGCTCGTCGACGAGATCCGCCGCACGCCCGCCAAGGTCCTCACGGAGGAGCAGCGCGAGTCGTACTGGGAGAACGGCTACCTGCTGCTGGAGCGGCTCGTACCCGAGGAGTGGCTGGAGCGCCTGCGCGCGGCCACCGACGAGATGGTCGAGCGCAGCCGCACGCTGACGGCCTCGGACCGGGTCTTCGATCTCGAGCCCGATCACACGGCCGACGCCCCGCGGCTGCGCCGGGTCACGAGCCCGGTCGACCAGCACCCGGACTACTGGGCCTACGCCCGGGACTCGCTGCTGGCCGACGTCGCGGCCGACCTCGTGGGGCCGGACGTCGCGTTCCACCACTCGAAGCTCAACTTCAAGTGGGCACGCGGGGGCGCCGAGGTCAAGTGGCACCAGGACATCCAGTACTGGCCGCACACCAACTACACGCCGCTGACCTTCGGAACGTACCTGTACGACTGCGGCACGGAGCAGGGGCCGCTCGGGGTGCTGCCCGGCAGCCACCAGGGCCCGCTCCACGACCTGTACGCCGACGACGGCACGTGGGCGGGGGCCCTCTCGGCCCGCGACGTCGCCGGGCTCGACACCGCGCGCACCGTGTACCTGCCCGGGCCCGCCGGCTCGGTGACCATCCACAACTGCCGCACCGCGCACCACTCGGCCGTCAACGACTCCCCGATCGGCCGGCCCCTGCTGCTCAACGTCTACAAGGCGGCCGACGCCCTGCCCTACACCGCGAACCCGCTGCCCTCGAGCCACGCCGAGGAGGTGGTGCGCGGGGAGCGGGCGCGCTGGGCCCACCACGACCCGCGACCGTGCCTCGTTCCTCCGGACTGGTCGGGTGGCTACACCAGCCTGTTCGCGCTGCAGCAGAAGGAGCCCGCACCGCGGGCGATGTGACGCGCCTCGCTCACGCCTCCCGCCGCCGTCCCCACCGGCGCCGCGGCTCCTCCGGCTCGGGCTCGGCGGGCGCGGGCCCGAGCGCCAGCTCGGACGCCTGCTGGGCCAGCACCTCCAGCTGCGCGGTGACGTCGGCGTGCGCCGGGTCGAGCGCGGCCTGCTCGGCGATGGTGGCGGCCTGGGCGACGGCGTCGGCGAAGGAGGACCGGGCCTCGTCGAGCCGCTGCGAGATCCGCTTCGCCGGCGCCTCGCTCACCCACAGCCACGCCGGTTCGATCGAGTCGCCCACCGTGGCCAGCCTGCGAACGGCGCCGAGCTCGGTGTCGAGCTGCGTCGCGATCCGGGCGAGCCACTCCCGTGCGGGCGACGCCGGGATGGCGGACACGATGCGCCGGAATCGGGCGACGGAGTCCTCGCACCCCGACACGTACCCGTTCCAGTAACGGGACAGCCGGGGCGGCGGCGGTTCGGGCTGCGAGCGGGGCACGCGACCAGGGTGCCCCACGACGCCGCCCGGCCCGCGCGCCGGCCGGTGCCCTCACCGGAAGGTGGGGAGCCCGCAACTCACCCGACGACGAGGTCCGCTCCGGCGCTAGCGTGAGGTGTCCGCATCTTCCCTGACAGCAAGGAGTTCGGCGTGACCCTCTCGATCGGCGACACCGTCCCGGACGTCACCCTCATCACCGTCCGCGACGGCGCTCCGACGCCGGTGCAGAGTTCGGACGTCCTGGGCTCGGGCACCGTGGTGCTCTTCGGCGTGCCCGGCGCGTTCACCCCCGCCTGCTCGGACCAGCACCTGCCCGAGTACGTACTGCGTGCCGACGAGCTGAAGGAGAAGGGCGTCGACACGATCGCCTGCGTGGCGGTCAACGACGCCTTCGTGATGGACGCGTGGGGGAAGTCGCGCGAGGTCGGCGACAAGGTCCTCATGCTCGGCGACGGCAACGGCGACTTCGCCAAGGCGGTCGGCCTGACGCTCGACGGCACCGGGTTCGGCCTGGGCCTGCGCTCGCAGCGCTACGCCGCCGTGCTGAAGGACGGCGTCGTGGCGAGCGTGTGGGTGGAGGAGAAGCCCACCGACGTGACCGTCAGCTCGGCCGACGCGGTGCTGAAGAGCCTCTGACGCACGACCACGGCGTGGCCGTGCTCACGGCCGGAGGACACCGAACGGACGATCGGCCAGGGTGGACCGATGCAACGCGTGGTCTGCACCGAGTTCGGCGATCCGGAACTGCTCACCGTGGTCGAGGAACCCACCCCGGCCCCCGGGCCTGGTGAGGTCCTGATCGAGGTCGGCGCCGCCGGGGTCAGCTTCGTGGACGGGCTGATCGTCCGCGGCGGCTACCAGGTGAAGCCCCCACTGCCGTTCACCCCCGGGTCGGCGGTCGCGGGCCGGGTCGTCGCGGTCGGCGAGGACGTGGATTCCTGCCCGGTCGGCACCGCCGTGGCCGCCTCGGTGACCGGGTTCGGGGGCTTCACCTCGCACGTCACGGTCCCGGCCCCGCTCGCCGTGCCGTTGCCCGCGGGCGTCGACGCCACCGTCGCCGCGTCCGCGACGGAGAACTACGCGACGCTCGTCTTCGCCGTCACGCGGCGGGTCACGATCGAGCCCGGCGAGCAGGTCGTGGTGCTCGGCGCGGGCGGCGGGATCGGACTGGCCGCCGTCGACGTGGCCCGCAGCCTGGGCGCGCGGGTGGTGGCCGTGGCGTCGTCGGAGGAGAAGCGCGCAGCGGCGAAGGCCGCGGGCGCCGAGGTGACGATCGACTACACCGACCTCAAGGACGCCGTCCGCGCGGCCACGGACGGCGGCGCGGACGTCGTGATCGACCCCGTCGGCGGGCCGGCGGCCGAGTCGGCGTTGCGTGCGCTGCGCGCGGGCGGCCGGTTCTGCGTGCTCGGCTTCGCCTCCGGCGAGATCCCGCGCCTGCCCGCGAACATCGTGCTGCTGCGCAACCGCTCGGTGATCGGCGTGGACTGGGGCGACTGGGCCCGCGAGGTCGGCGGGCCGGAGGGCAACGCCGCGCTGCTGGCCGACGTCCTGGGCCGGATCGGGCGCGACGAGCTGCACCCGCCGCGCCCCTCGGTCGCGCCGCTCGACGAGGCCGGGGCGGTCCTGCGGCTCTACGGCGAGCGCCGGGTCACCGGGAAGTACGTCCTGGTCCCGTGAGCAGGTAGACCGCCTCGTCGTCGACGTGCGCGGCCCGCGGTGCGACCGGTCCGAACGGGGTGTCGACGGTGAAGGCGCGCGGCAGCACCATCGGCTCGCCCCGCACGGCGTCGGCGGACCGGAGCTCCCCGCCGACGACCTCCAGCACCGGCGGGAGCTGCGCCCGCAGGCCGCCGAGCAGCGCGGACGCGGTGCGGTCGAGCACCGCGGCCGGGTTGACGCCGACGCAGCCGAGCAGGCCGGCGTCGCCGAGCACCCGGCACACGGTCGCGCGGGTCAGCCCGGTCCGGGACTGCACCTCGGCGACCACCTCCGCCTCCGTGAGGCCTGCCCCCGGATCGAGCGCGTAGGCCGGCCCCGCCACTGACCCACCGGTGGCGTGGTCCGTCGTCCGGACCCGGACCAGCGGCGGCGTGATCGGCCCCGCCGCCCGGAGCGCCCGCACGGCGTGCCGGACCAGGTCCTCGGTCGACAGCGGCAGCCGGGCCCGGAGGCCCGGCCCGACCCGTGCCCACAGCGCCGCGAACCCGGCCCCGCGCACCGCCGCGTCGGGATCGCCGGCCCGCCGCACCACGATTGCGCGCCCGGTGTCCGCGCGGTACTCCTCCTGCAGGGTGCGGGCGAACTCGTCGTAGGCCTCGTTGGCGACCACGGTCAGCCGCGCCACCCGCGGGTCCCGCACCCGCCGGCCCGCGGCGTCGACGGGCAGCCGCAGCCCGCGGCCGATCTCCTGGCGCTTCCGGTCGGGGGAGCGGGTCTCGTTGAGCGTGCAGATCTGGAAGACGTTCGGGTTGTCCCAGCCCTCGCGCAGGGCGGAGTGGCTGAACAGGAACCGCATCGGCTCGGCGGCCGAGAGCAGCCGTTCGCGGTCCCGCATGATCAGGTCGAACGCCGAGGCGTCGGTCTCCCCGCCGTCGACGTACCCCGTCCGCGGGTCGCCGGCGAAGTAGCCGCCGTGGACCGCCGCGACCGGTGGCAGGTCCAGTTCCGGGTAGTCCGGCCCGAGCCGCGTGTATGCCTCCTCGAACCAGCGGCCGGCCTCGCCGAGCCCGCCGTCGGGCGCCCGGTAGCTCGCCACCCGGTCGACGAAGAACAGCGACAGCACCTTCACCCCGCGCGGCGCGAGCGCGCGCTCCCGGTCGAGGTGCCGGCGGACCGTCTCGATCACCTGTGCCCGGCGCACACCGGCGTCGTAGGTCCCGGCCGGGGTCGACGGCGTCACGAGCAGCCCGCCGGAGAAGTGGACCCCGGGCTCCCGGAACCCGATGTCGGCGACGACGAAGCCGCGGCCGTACTCGCCGCGCCCGCCGGACAGCAGCGCGAGATCGTCGCCGAGCCGCACCCAGAGGGTGCGTTCGCGCTGCTCGTGGTGGATCGTCAGCCGGGCGCGGGACCGGCCGGCGTCGACCGCGAGCAGCCGGACCAGGGGTTCCGACGCCCGCCCGTCCGGCACGACCGAGGCCACCTCGATGCCCTTGACCAGGCCCTGCTCCCGCGCCTCGACCGGGTCCAGCCGGTACACCAGCTCGTGCGGGTTCCGGTGCGTGGCCGAGTAGCGCAGCGTGCAGAAGGGATTCAGCTTCGCGATGGCCGCGGCCGCGCCGTCGGACTCCATGTTCTGCGGCTCGTCGAGGATCACGACCGGCCGGGTCGACGCGACGACCTCGATCGGCACTCGTCCGGCCATCTGGTCCTGCGCGCGGTGGACGACGTTCCCGCCCCGGCCCGCCACGTCGCGGCGGAAGGCCTGCAACGTCATCACCAGGAACTGGACGCTGGCCGAGGTGGCGAAGCGGCGGACGCGGCCGAGCCGCCGGGCGTCGTAGGCCGCGGCGTCGAAGGGCTCCGCATACAGCGCGGTGAGGTGCTCGCGCAGGGCCTCGATGCTCGCGAGCACGCCCTCCCGCACGGCCACGCTCGGCACCACGACCACGAACTTCCGGAAGCCGTGGACGCGGTGCAGCTCGAACGCCGTCCGCAGGTAGACGTAGGTCTTGCCGGTCCCGGTCTCCATCTCGACGGCGAAGTCGCGGGTGCGCCCGCCCGTCGTCGGCAGGCCGTGGCGCTCCTGGACGGCGCGGAGGTTGGCCGGGAGCCGGGCGTCGAAGCCGGGGCCGGGTGGGTTGGCGACGCCGGTCTCGGTGAAGGCCGGGTGCGGCGCGCGGGGCAGCCCGGCGAAGAGATCGACGACGGCGGCGACGGCCGCGGCCTGGTGGGGGAGCGTCGCGTCGAAGCGGAGCACTCACACCACCTGGAGCGCGAGGTCGACGCCCCGCCGGTTGCGTTCGCGGACGGCGTGCAGGGTGTGCAGGCGCAGGGCATCGTCGCCGCCGAAGCCCTCCTCGGTCACGGCCAGCACCGCGGGCTCGCGCGCCAGCATCGCCTCGACGACCGCCTCGGTGAGCGGGGCGAAGCAGGCGAGCAGGGCACCGTCGGCCACCGACCAGCCCGCGACGCCGGCGAGGTCGACCTCCTCGACGGGCGCGGTGAGCGGGTGCCCGGCGGCCAGCACCACGCCGGTGAGGTCGGAGCCGCCCCCGGCGACGAGCCGGTAGGCCCGGAAGCCGAGGTCCGCGTCGGGCTTCGCGTCCGGCCGCAGCGCCGCGCCCGCGCGCCGCACCCGCTCCCGCGTGACGTCGGCGATCGACGAGTACGCGGTGCCCGGCGTCGGCTCCGGCAGCTGGACCAGCAGGAACCGCCGCTCCTCCCCGCTGGCCAGGTTCTCGGCGAACACGGCGTGCCCGAGAGTCCCGGAGCCGGCGAAGAAGTCGAGCACGAGATCGCCCGGGCCGGTGCCGATCTGCAGCATCCGGCGGACCAGCCGGGTCGGCTTGGGCGTGGTGAACGGCTCGTCGGCCCCGAACAGCGCGACGACCTCGCGCTTGGCCTCCTGGTTGTGCCCGGTCTCGTCGTGCCGCCACCAGGTGTCCGGCACGATCCCGGCCTGCACCTCGCTGCGGAAGCCCTTGACCCGCGGCGGGTGGTCGCCGTCCCGGCCGAACCAGATCCGGCCGTCGGCGCGCAGCTCCTCGTAGCGGACCCGGTCGCCGTTCCAGTGCCGGCCCGCGGGCGGCCAGACCTCGCGGCCCGACGGCAGCGTGACCGGGTACCGGTAGGTCCCGGCCCGCTCCACGCCCTCCGACCGCACCGAGAAGGAGACGCTCTGCCACGGCCCGCGGGGGTCGCCGTCGGGGTTGCCGAAGGCCTTCTCCTGCGCCGCGCCGCGGGGGAGGAGCCGCCGGTCCCACGCCTCGACGTCCCGCGCGTAGACCAGCACGTGGTCGTGGCTGCCGGAGATCAACGCCCGGTTCTTCTTGGCGAACACCTTCTGCCAGGCCACCGTGGCGACGAAGTTCTCCTCGCCCCAGATCTCGTCCATGATCAGCCGCAGGTGCGCGACCTCGGTGTCGTCGATCGTCACGAAGATCGCGCCGTCCGGGCGCAGCAGCTCACGGGCCAGCACCAGCCGCGGGTACATCATCGACAGCCATCGCGAGTGCCGGCGCCCCGCGGTCTCGACGGCCGCGTTCGCCCGCCGTCCGGAGTCGTCGACCTGGCCGGAGAAGCGCAGGTAGGCGGCCATGGGGTCGGCGAAGTCGTCCGGGTACAGGAACTCCCGGCCGGTGTTGTACGGCGGGTCGATCGTGATCAGCTTGACCGCGCCGTGGTAGGCGCGGGACAGCAGCTTGAGGACCTCGAGGTTGTCCCCCTCGACGATCACGTTGCCGGTGGTGTCCCAGTCGACGGACTCCGCCGGCAACGGCTCGAGCGTGCCGGTGGGCGGCTCGCCGATCACCCGCAGGCACTCCGCCCGGCCGGGCCAGGTGAGGCCGAAGCGCTCACCCGGCCCGTCGGTCACGGTCACGCGGGGCTCACCAGATGCGCACGCGCGCCTCGGGGGCGGTGAACAGCGCGTCGGACTCCCGCACGTCGAACGCCTCGTGGAAGGCGTCGAGGTTGGTGACGACGGCATTGCAGCGCAGGTCCGGCGGCGAGTGCGGGTCGATCGTGAGCCGGCGGATCGCCTCGGCGTCCCGGGTCACGGCCCGCCACACCTGCGCCCAGCCGATCAGCACGCGCTGCAGCCCGGTGAACCCGTCGATCACCGGCGGCTCCGTGCCCTCGGTCGCGATCCGGTACGCCTTGATCGCGATCGTGAGCCCGCCGAGGTCGCCGATGTTCTCGCCGACCGTCAGTGCGCCGTTGACCTTGTGCTCCGGCAGCCCGGCGGGGGAGAGCCCGTCGTACTGGTCGATGAGGGCCTTGCTGCGCCGGTCGAACTCCGCCCGGTCGGCGGTCTCCCACCAGTCGGTCATGTTGCCGTCGCCGTCGTAGCGCGAGCCCTGGTCGTCGAAGCCGTGGCCGATCTCGTGCCCGATCACCGCGCCGATGCCCCCGTAGTTGGCGGCGTCGTCCGCCTCGGGGTCGAAGAAGGGCGGCTGCAGGATCGCGGCCGGGAAGACGATCTCGTTCATCCGCGGGTGGTAGTAGGCGTTGACCGTCTGCGGGGTCATCAGCCACTCGTCCCGGTCGACCGGGCCGCCGATGCGGTTCAGGTCGTAGTCGAAGTCCCACTCGGCGGCGCGCAGGACGTTGCCGAGCAGGTCGTCCGCCTTCACCTCGAGCGCCGAGTAGTCCTTCCACCTGTCCGGGTAGCCGATCTTCGGCGTGAACTTGCCGAGCTTCTCCAGCGCCCGCTCGCGGGTGGCCGGGCTCATCCAGTCCAGCGCCGAGATGCTCTGCCGGTACGCCTCGACGAGGTTCGCGACCAGCTCGACCATCCGCTCCTTGGACGACGCCGGGAAGTGCCGCTCCACGTAGAGCTTGCCGACCGCCTCGCCGAGCGCCCCCTCCACCACCGACACGCCGCGCTTCCAGCGCTCGCGCAGCGCCGGGGTGCCGGAGAGGGTGCGGCCGTAGAAGTCGAAGTCCTCGTCGACGACGGCTCCGGTCAGGTAGTCCGCCGCGGCCGACGCGGTGCGGATCGACAGCCACGCCTGCCACTGCTCGAGCGGCAGCTCCGCCCAGAGCTTCGCCGCGGCGAGCACGAACGACGGCTGCCGGACGACGACCTCGTCGAACGCCCCGTCCGGCGCGCGCAGCGCCGCGTGCCAAGACTCCCAGGGGAACTCCGGGGCGTTGGCCTGCACCGCGGGCCACGTCATCAGGGTGTACGTCTTCTCCGCGTCGCGGTTGGTCACCCGGTCCCAGGACACCGCGGCGAGCGCGGTCTCCAGCTCCATGACCGTCGTGGCGAGCCCCGCCGGGTCCTCGAGCCCGACCAGGCCCGCGAGCCGCTCCAGGTGGGTCACGTACTTCGCGCGGATCTCCGCGTAGGCGTCCTCGCGGTAGTAGGACTCGTCCGGCAGTCCGAGGCCGGACTGCGAGAGGTGCACCAGGTAGCGGTCCGAGTCCTTCGCGTCCGTCGCGACGTAGACGCCGAACAGGGAGGCGCGCCCGTGCCGCTGCCGACGGCCCAGCACCGCGGCGAGCTCGGCCTTGTCCGCGGCCTGCACGATCTCCGCCAGCAGCGGCCGCAGCGGCTCGACGCCCCGGGCCTCGATCCCGTCCGTGTCCATGAAGGAGGCGTAGAGGTCGGCGATCTGCCGGGCCTCGGGTCCCTCGAGGTCGCCCGCGCCTTCCACGATCGCTCGCACGTCCTCCTCGGCCCGGTCGCGCAGGTCGCGGAACGCGCCGTCCTGCGCGCGGTCGTCCGGGATCACGTGGCTGGTCAGCCAGGCACCGTTGACGTGGCCGAACAGGTCGTCCTGGGGGCGGGTGCCGGGGTCGACCCACCGCAGGTCCAGACCGCTGCGGCGGGTCCCGTTCGCTGTCTCGGGGGAGGTCGTCACGCCGTCCATCCTGCCGTCCGCCGCGGCCCGGCCGCCACGGGTTCGCGCACGGCGGAGACGGCGGCGGACACGGCATCGGCGGCGACGGCGAGTGTGCGCAGGTGGCCGGCCAGGTCGGAGCGGGTCGGCTGGGTCTGCAGCAGCAGCGCGCCGGCCCACGGCAGCGCGGCGTCGGCCCGCAGCCGGGCGGCGACCTCCGCGGCCACGTGGAAGTGGAGCCGCACCCACGTGCGGCAGGCGGAGCTGCAGGCCTACCTCGCCGCCGTGCTGGAGCGGTGCGGGCTGGCCGACAAGG
>NZ_JBEZDN010000043.1:11148-55744 GCF_040648315.1 Pseudonocardia sp. NPDC049154 | reverse complement strand
CACGACCGCCCGCCCTCCCGGCCGTGCCGGACCGGCCGGCCGCGACCCTCGGCGCCGCGCCGCCCGGCCCCGCCAGCTCGCTCAACCGCAGCCTCGAGCAGCACTTCGTCTACAACGCCTTCAACACCATCGCCGCCCTCATGCGCACCGATCCCGGGCGGGCCCGCGAGCTGCTGCTCGGGTTCGCCGACCTCAGCCGGACCGCGGACCGCGTCGGCACCCCGGAGATCCCGCTGGCCGACGAGCTGGCCGCCGTCCGCGCCTACCTGGCCATCGAGAAGGCCCGGTTCGGCCGGCGCCTGGAGACCGCCGTGACGGTCGACGACGTGCTCACCGCGCAGCTCGCGGACCTCGCCATCGCCCCGCTGCGGGTGCTGGTCCTCGTCCGCGAGACGGTGCAGCAGCGCATCGAACCGCGCCCGGGGGGCGGCGCGGTCACCGTGCACGTCGTGCCCGACGGCGTGGGCGGGGCCGAGGTCGTCGTCGCCGACGCGGGGCACGGGGAGACCCGGCTCCGGGTGCCCGCGCCCGCCGCCTGCCCGGGCTGAACCACCCTCCTGTGTGAACGATGCGTGACAACCTGCGCGGCGCCGTGTGACGTGGCGGCGCCGGTCTGCGGGAGCGATCACGGGGACGCTACGGTGCGCGCATGCTCGGCCTCCCCGACGGCGCCCGCGCCTGCCTGTTCGACCTCGACGGTGTGCTCACCGACACCGCCAGCGTGCACGCGACCTCGTGGAAGACCATGTTCGACGAGTTCCTCGCCCGGCACGAGGGCCCCGGCTACCGGCCCTTCGACGTCGCCGCCGACTACGGCCCGTACGTCGACGGCAAGCCGCGGCTGGAGGGCACCCGCAGCTTCCTCGCCTCCCGCGGGATCACGCTGCCCGAGGGCAGCCCGGACGACCCGCCCGACGCCGAGACGCTCTGGGGGCTGTCCACCCGCAAGAACGACCTGGTGCAGGTCGTGCTCCAGGAGAAGGGCGTCGACGTCTACCCGGCGTCGCGGCCCTACCTCGAGGCCGTCCGCAAGGCGGGCCTGAAGGTGGCGGTGGTGTCGTCGTCGGCCAACGCCGAGCAGGTGCTCGACGTGGCCGGGCTGGCCGAGCTGATCGACCACCGGGTCGACGGCGTCGTCGCGCGGGAGCGCGGGCTGCCGGGCAAGCCGAAGCCGGACACGTTCCTGGCCGCGGCCGAGGATCTGGGCGTGCCGCGCACGGCCGCAGTCGTGTATGAGGACGCGCTGGCGGGCGTCGAGGCGGGCCGGGCCGGCGGGTTCGGCCGGGTCGTGGGCGTCGACCGGCTCGGGCACGCGGACAAGCTGCGCGAGCACGGCGCCGACGTCGTGGTGTCCGACCTCTCCGAGCTGTTGGAGGACCAGTGAAGCCGGACGCCGGCCGCACGTTCGCGGTCGAGCCGTGGGTCGTGCGCGAGCCGACCCTCGACATCGCCGCGATGGGCCAGACGGAGTCGGTCTTCGCGCTGTCCAACGGCCACATCGGGCTGCGCGGCAATCTCGACGAGGGCGACCCGCACCACCTGCCCGGGACCTACCTGAACTCGTTCTACGAGGTCCGGCCGCTGCCGTACGCCGAGGGCGGCTACGGCTACCCGGAGTCCGGGCAGACGATCATCAACGTCACCAACGGCAAGCTCATCCGGCTGCTGGTCGACGACGAGCCGTTCGACCTGCGCTACGGCAAGCTCCGCCGGCACGAGCGGGTGCTCGACCTGCGCGCGGGCACGCTCACCCGCGAGGTCGAGTGGGAGTCCCCGGCCGGGCGCGTGGTGCGGGTGCACAGCACGCGGCTGGTGTCGCTGACCCAGCGCGCGATCGCCGCCATCTGCTACGAGGTCGAGGTGCTCGACGAGCCGGCGCTGCTCGTCGTGCAGTCCGAGCTGGTGGCCAACGAGCAGCTGCCGACCCGCGGCGCGGACGACCCGCGCCTGGAGGCCGCGCTCACCAACGCGCTCGAGTCCGAGATGCACCGCGCCGACGAGGCCGGCGCCACGCTGGTGCACAGCACCCGCAGGTCGGGGCTGCGCGTCGCCGCCGCGATGGACCACGAGGTGCACGGGCCCGAGGGCATCAAGATCACCTCGGACGCGACCGAGGACACCGGCAGCACCACGATCATCGGCCGGGTCAAGCCCGGTGAGACGCTGAAGATCGTCAAGTACCTGTCCTACGGCTGGTCGTCGCAGCGCAGCCTGCCCGCGGTCTACGACCAGGTCCGGGCCGCGCTGGCCGCCGCCCGCTACACCGGCTGGGAGGGACTGCTCCGCGAGCAGGCCGAGTACCTCGACGACTTCTGGGAGACCGCCGACGTCGAGATCGACGGCGACGCGGAGCTCCAGCAGGCCGTCCGGCTGGCCACCTTCCACGTGCTCCAGGCCGGCGCCCGCGCCGAGCGCCGGTGCATCTCGGCGAAGGGCCTCACCGCCGACGGCTACGACGGCCACACCTTCTGGGACACCGAGACCTTCTGCCTGCAGGTGCTGTCCTTCCTGGCCCCCGACGCGGCGGCCGACGCGCTGCGCTGGCGGCAGTCGATCCTGCCCAAGGCCTTCGAGCGCGCCCAGCAGCTCGGCCTCGACGGCGCGGCGTTCCCGTGGCGCACCATCCGCGGCGAGGAGTGCTCGGGGTACTGGCCCGCCGGCACCGCGGCCTTCCACATCAACGCCGACATCGCCGACGCCGTCCGCCGGCACGTCGCCGCGACGGGCGACACCCAGTTCGAGCTGGAGGCGGGCCTGGAGATCCTGGTCGCCACCGCGCGGCTGTGGCGCTCGCTGGGCCACCACGACTCGGCGGGCGAGTTCCGGATCGACGGCGTGACCGGCCCGGACGAGTACTCGGCGATCGTGGACAACAACGTCTACACGAACCTCATGGCGCAGCTGAACCTGCGCTACGCCGCCGAGGTCGCCGCCAAGCACCCGCGCAGCGCCGCCAAGCTGGGCGTGAACTCCGAGGAGATGGCCAGCTGGCGCGACGCGGCGGCCTCGATGCGGATCCCGTTCGACGACGAGCTGCGCGTGCACCCGCAGTCCGAGGGCTTCACCAAGCACAAGATCTGGGACTTCGAGAACACCCCGGCCGACACCTACCCGCTGCTGCTGCACTACCCGTACTTCGACCTGTACCGCAAGCAGGTGATCAAGCAGGCCGACCTGGTGCTGGCGATGCAGCTGCGGCCCGACGCGTTCACGCCGGAGCAGATGCGCCGCAACTTCGCCTACTACGAGGCGATCACCGTGCGGGACTCGTCGCTCTCCGCCTGCACGCAGTCGATGGTCGCCGCGCGCACCGGGCACCTGGACCTGGCCTACGACTACCTGGCCGAGGCCGCGCTCATCGACCTCAACAACCTGGCCGGGAACACCGACCACGGCATGCACATCGCGTCGATGGCCGGCACCTGGGTGGCGATCACCACCGGGCTCGGCGGTATGACGTGCGACGCGACCGGGCTGGCCTTCGCGCCGGTGCTGCCGGCCGCGCTCACCCGGATCTCGTTCGGGCTGCGCTGGCAGGGAAGGCACATCCGGGTCACGATCACCCAGGACGAGGTCGAGTACCGGCTGGTCAGCGGCCCGCCGATGCGGCTGCGCCACCACGGCGAGCCGGTCGCGCTGGCCGAGGACCCGCAGGTCCGGCCGATGCCCTCGCCGCCCACCGTGGACCCGGTGGAGCAGCCGTACGGCCGGGCGCCGCGCCAGCGGCACCACGGGAGCTGACCGCCGCACGGGTTCGATCACCCGAGGTTCGATCACCCGGGGGATTGCGGGAGGGCGGCCGGGGTATCTCCCGCGCGTGACCGCAGCAGCAGTCGATCCCCCCGCCGGGCTCGTCCGCTCCGACCCCTCGACGCCGGGGTTGGGCCGGCGCCGCTCCGGCCGGGGCTGGGTCTTCCTCGGGCCGGACGGCGACCGGATCGACGACCGGGCGGAGGTCGCGCGGATCAAGAGCCTGGTGATCCCGCCTGCCTGGCGGGACGTCTGGATCTCGCCCGACCCCCGGGGCCACATCCAGGCCGTCGGGACGGACGACGCCGGCCGCCGCCAGTACCGCTACCACGACGACTGGCGCCGGGCCCGGGACGAGGAGAAACACGACCGGGTGCTCTCCCTGGGCCGCCGGCTCGCCGACATCCGCGGGGAGATCACCACCCGGCTGGAGGACGGCGGGCTGCACCGCGAGCGGGTGCTCGCCGGAGCCGTCCGGATGCTCGACATCGGGGTGTTCCGTGCCGGGGGCGAGCAGTACGCCCCGAGCTGCGGCGACGACGGGTCCGACCACTGCGGGCACGACGGCGACGACCACGACGACAGCGGCACCTTCGGCCTGGCCACCCTGCGCCGCGAGCACGTCACGCTGCGGCGGGGCCTGATCCACTTCGACTACCCGGCCAAGGGCGGCGTGCCGCGCACGCTCGACCTGCGCGACCCGCTGCTGCACCGGCTGGTCAACGGACTGCTGCGGCGCAAGGGCGGCGGCGAGGACCTGCTGGCCTACCGCACGGGCCGGTCCGACTGGCACGACGTGCGCTCGGAGGACCTCAACACCGCGGTGAAGGAGCTGGCGGGGGACCGGTTCACCTGCAAGGACCTCCGCACCTGGAACGCGACGGTGCTCGCCGCCGTCACCCTTGCGGGGGCGGTGGCGGAGGAGGGCCGGGTCCCGTCGGCGAAGCGGGCGCGGGCCCGCCTGGTGCGCCACGCCATCAGCACGGTGTCCGACCACCTCGGCAACACCCCGACCGTCGCCCGGAACTCCTACGTGGACCCGCGGGTGGTCGAGCGGTTCGAGGAGGGGCGCACGGTGCTGGTGGCGCTGAAGCGGCTGGAGACCCCCGACCTGACCGACGACCGCAGCCGGGCCGCGGTGGAGCGCGCGGTGGTGCGGCTGATCAAGGGCTGAGCAGGGCCGAGCGAGGGCTGGGCGCCTACTCCTCGTTCATCCGCTGCCGCAGCTGGGCGAGGATGCGGGCGAGCAGCCGGGAGACGTGCATCTGCGAGATCCCGATCTGGTCGGCGATCTGCGTCTGCGTCTTGTTGCCGAAGAAGCGCAGCACCAGGATCGTGCGCTCGCGCTGCGGCAGCTCGTCGAGCAGCGGCGCCAGGGTCTGCCGGTACTCGACCTTGTCCAGCTCGGCGTCGGCCTCGCCCAGGGTGTCCGCCAGCGGGGAGTCGGCCCCGGCCACCAGCTCGTCGAGCGAGGGGCCGCGGTAGGCCTGCTGGGCGTCGAGCCCCTCCAGCACCTCCTCGGTGGAGAGGCCGAGCCGGTCGGCGATCTCCGACGGCTTCGGGGCGCGGCCCAGCTCCTGGGACAGCGGCCCGATCGCGCCGTTGATCGAGCTCTGCATCTCCTTGAGCCGGCGGGGTACGCGCATCGCCCAGGTGCGGTCGCGGAAGTGCCTGCGCACCTCGCCGGTGATGGTCGGGATCGCGTAGGAGAGGAAGTCGACGCCGCGGTCCGGCTCGAAGCGGTCCACGGCGTTGATGAGCCCGACGGTGCCGGCCTGCTCCAGGTCGTCGACGGGCTCGCCGCGGTTGGCGAAGCGCCGGGCGATGTGCTGGACCACGGGAAGGTGGCCGGTGACCAGCTCGGCGCGCAGGGCGTCGCGGTCGGGATGGTCGGCGGGGAGCGACACGAACTTCTCGAAGAGCGGGGCGAGGTGCCCGTACTCCGAGTCGGACCCCTGCCCGTTCTGGGCGGGGCCCTGGGCGGGGGCCGGGTCGCGGTCAGCCACGACGCCCCGGGCAAGGGTCTCTGTTGTCCGACGCCACGCAGGGATCTACCCGACCGCCCCGATCCTTCAAACGCCGTCCCCCTGCCGGGGAAATGCCCGCGGAGGTCGCGGGAGATCGCTGGTAGGTTGGAACGCCGCGCCGTCGGGCGACGAAGGACGACGAGGACGTCGGCCGCGCCGCCGGCCGCGCGAGATGCCGACAGATCGAGGGACGACCGGGCCGACCGGCCGATCCGTCACTCCCGCGAAGGACATTCCGCAGGTGCCGACCCCCGAACCCGCCACGGGCGAGACGCCGCTCGAGCACGAGCGCGCCTATGTCGCGATGCTCTACGAGCGGCTCGACGAGCGCCGCCGGGACACCGCGCGCCGGCTCGCCGACGTGCTGCACGGCGAGACCGTGGGCACACCGCAGGCGCTCACCGAGCGCGACGCGGCGGCCGCGATGTACACGGACCGGCTCGCCGCGCTGCGTGCCGCGGAGCACGGGCTGGCGTTCGGCCGGCTCGACGCGGAGTCGGGCGAGGTCCGCTACATCGGCCGGCTCGGCCTCCTCGACGAGGACCACGACTACGAGCCGCTGCTCATGGACTGGCGCGCCCCCGCCGCGCAGCCCTTCTACACCGCTACCGCGGCCAACCCGGAGGGCATGCGCCGGCGCCGGCACCTGCGCACCCGCGGGCGGACCGTCGTCGCCGTCGACGACGAGGTGCTCGACCTCGCCGACGCCGCCGCCCGGGGCAGCGGGTCGGGCCTGACGAGCGAGGCCGCGCTCATGGCCGCGGTCAGCGAGGCCCGCACCGGCCGCATGGGCGACATCGTCGCGACGATCCAGGCGGAGCAGGACCGGATCATCCGGTCCAAGCCGTCGGGTGTGCTGGTGGTGCAGGGCGGGCCCGGCACGGGAAAGACCGCGGTCGCGCTGCACCGGGCCGCCTACCTGCTCTACACCCACCGGGACCGGCTGGCCCGCCGCGGCGTGCTGGTCATCGGCCCCAACCCCACCTTCCTGCGCTACATCGGCCAGGTCCTGCCGTCGCTGGGCGAGACCTCGGTCGTGCTCGCCACCCCCGCGGAGCTGTTCCCGGGCCTGCACGCGCGCCGGCCGGAGGACGCCCGCACCGCCGAGGTGAAGGGCCGCGCCGACATGGCCGCCGTCGTCGCCGCGGCGGTCCGGGACCGCCAGCAGCTGCCCCGCAGGCCGATCGAGCTCGTCGTCGAGCGGCAGGACGTGCGGATCGACCGGGACCTGGTCAACGCCGCCCGCTCGCGGGCCCGGCGCTCGCGCAAGCCGCACAACGAGGCCAAGCGGCTCTTCCGCACCGAGGCGCTGCGGCTGCTCGCCCAGCAGGTCGCGCGGAACCTCGGCGGGCGGAACCTGCTCGGCAAGCTCGACGTGGAGGACATCCGCGAGGAGCTGGCCGAGGACGCCGCCGTCGCCCGCGAGCTCGACGCCCTGTGGCCCACGCTCACCCCGGAGCAGCTGCTCACCGACCTGTTCGCCGACCGGCGCAAGCTCAACTCCATCGCCCGGCGGATCCCGGCCGAGGACCGGGCGCTGCTGGAGCGGCCCGCCGCCGCGGCGGACGTGCCGCACGACCTGCGCTGGACCCCCGCGGACGTCCCGCTGCTCGACGAGGCGGCCGAGCTCCTCGGCGACGACGGATCGGCCGCCCGGGCCGCCGAGCAGGCCGCGCTGCGCGAGGAGATCGAGTACGCCCAGGGTGTGCTCGACGTGCTGGACCTCGAGGAGGACCTGGACCCGGAGCTGCTGCGGGCCACGGACATCGTCGACGCCGACCGGCTGGCCGAGCGCATGCAGGTGCGGACCTACGAGTCGACCGCCGATCGCGCCGCCGCAGACCGCGAGTGGACCTACGGGCACGTGATCGTCGACGAGGCGCAGGAGCTGTCGGCGATGGCGTGGCGGCTGGTGATGCGCCGGGTCCCGAGCCGCTCCATGACGGTCGTGGGCGACGTGGCGCAGACCGGCGACATCGCCGGGGCCTCCACCTGGTCGGAGGTGCTGTCGCCGTTCGTGCAGAACCGGTGGAAGCTCGAGCAGCTCACGGTGAACTACCGGACGCCGGCCGAGATCGCGGACGTCGCCGACGACGTCCTGGCCGCCATCGACCCGGGCCTCACCCCGCCGACGTCCGTCCGAAGCACCGGGGTCCCGCCGCGCGCCCTGCCGGTCGCCGCGGGCTCGCTGGAGGGGTCCGACGAGGTGCTCGCCGGGATCGTCGCCGAGGAGCGGGGCGCGGTGGGTGAGGGCCGCACCGCGGTGCTCGTGCCGGCGGCGCGGGTCGCGGCGATGCGCGAGGCCGTGCTCGGCGACGCCGCACCCGAGGACCCGGAGGACCTCGAAGCGCCGGTGGTGGTGCTGCCGGTCGGCGCGTCGAAGGGCCTGGAGTTCGACGCCGTCGTGCTCGTCGAGCCGGCCGAGGTGCTGGCCGAGAGCCCGCGCGGGATGAACGACCTCTACGTCGCGCTCACCCGCGCCACCCAGCGGCTCAGCGTGGTGCACGCCGCGGACCTGCCGGAACCGCTCAAGCGCCTGCGCCGGGCCTAGTCGGACCTCGGGCCTGGTCGGACCTCGGGCCTGGTCGAGGTCGGCCTGCCACAGGTCGGGGCCGAACACCTCGTACTGGATGTCGTGGGCCGCGACCCCGCGCTCGACCAGCGACGACCGCACCGCCTGCATGAACGCGGTTGAACGTCCCGTCCAGCAGCTCCGGGTGCTCGGCGAAGAGGTGCTCGTAGAAGCGGGTGGCGATCGTGCCGATGTTCTCGCCCACCACGGGCAGCGTCGCCTCGACTACCGGACGGGACTTGTCGGACAGCACGGTTCTCACCTCCGCAGGTCGATGACGGCCTGCGTTCCCGGCCCCGCAGCGCTGAAACGGCGTCAGCCGGGATCGAGGTCGAGGCCGTCGGCCGCGTTGTGCCGCCACTGGTCCACCGTGCGGATGTAGCGGAACAGCTCCTGCGAGCCGGGAGCCCAGCGGCCCTGGGTGGCGATGTCGAGCAGCGAGGCGCCCGCGCGGTAGGACTCGGTGGCGAAGCCGGCTCGCAGGGAGTGACAGGTGACCGGGTAGGGGAGCCCGGCGCGTTCGCCGGCCCGCGCGATCACCGCGGTCACGGCGTCGGGGGACAGGGGTTCGTCGCGGACGGTGTCGTGCCGGTCGATGCGGCGGAAGGCGGGACCGCCCGTGTGCCCGCCTGCCCGCAGCCACGCCAGCCAGGCCGAGCGCGGGCACAGCAGCGGGTGCCGGCGCCGGGGCAGCGCGCTGCGCCCGGTCGTCTTGCCGACCCGGACGTCGAGGACCACGCCGTTCTGCTCGACGAGCACGTCCGACGTGAGCAGGTGCGCCTGGTCGCTGGCCCGGGTCGCGCCGTAGAAGCCGATCGTCAGCATCGCGCGGTCGCGCAGGCCCCGGCGGGTGTCGGGGCAGGCCTGCGACATCGCGAGCACGGCCCGCAGGTCCACGGCGTGGGCCTGGCCGCGGCCGCGCCGCTCGCCGCCGGCCGCGAGACGGCGCCGGTAGATGGTGAGTGCCTCGCGGGCGGCGGCCGGGCCGCGCGGGTCGACGTCGGCCCCGAACTTCCGCAGCCCGTGCAGCGCCCCGGCGAGCTTGCGCCGGATGGTGGCGGGCGCGGCCGGCGCGCCGGGCTCCCGCCCGACCCGGGGCGCGCCCTGCTCGAGCCAGAGCACGAACCCGACCAGGGCGCCGCGGCCCCCGGAGAGCAGCGGGATGCCCGCCCACCGGGTGTAGTCCTCCCAGGCGGCCCAGTCCCGTGCGTAGGCCTCCCGCGTGCTGGCGACCCGCTCCGCGTCGAGATAGTGGTCGGCTGCGGCATCGAGCGCGTCGACCCGCAGCGTCGCGTCCGAGGCAGGGTCACCGGGGAGCGGCCGCCGTCGCAGCGCGGACGTCGCCCGGGGGGTGAGCGCGGTGGCCCGGCCGGTCACCGGCACGCCGGACAAGGGGTGAGGGCTCGGTCGTGCACGCCCCGAGCCTAGGAGCCGGGGGATCGACGTCGTCGGCGACGCGCCCGGCCGGTCCCGCCCGTCGGCTCGCGCCCGGGCGAGGAGTAGGGGCCACACCCGAGTACCGGCGGGACCACCCTCTGTGCGCGGTGGCCGCACGGCACGACCCTGGTCGGCACACGACCGAGCCGGGGAGGCGGGGCCGTCATGAACCCGATCACGAGGTTCGACAGCCAGATCGACGACATCGCGGAGGACGCCCTCGCCGTCCTCGAGCGGCACCGTCTCGACGGGGCCGCCGACTGTGCGGAACTCCTCGTGCGGCTGGAGCAGGCGAAGGCCGAGGCCCACCGGAAGATCGCCGCGCAGGTGGAGGCGATCTACCGGGCGGCCTGCGACGACGCCGTGCAGGCCGAGCGCCGGATGGAGGCGCGGGTGCGCACGGCGGTCCTGGTGATCGTCGTGGCCGTCGTCGCCGCCCTGTCGGTGCTGGCTCTCGTGCTGCGGCTCGACGCCCAGCAGTTCACCCTCTACCTCGCGCCCGTGACCGGCATGGCCGGCACGGTCCTCGGCTACTGGTTCGGCGCGGCCGGACGACGCACCCGTTGAGCACGGGTGCGTTGCGCGCGGCCCCGCTCAGCGGCGCAGCATGCCGCGGTGCCGCCGGCTGTAGGCACCCGCGGCGAGGACGACGCCGAGCGCCGCGACGACCACCTGGATGATCAGCAGGAGCCACGGGAACCCACCGCCCTCGTTCCGGTAGCCGAACAGACCGGCCAGGTACGACCCGACGAAGGCCGCCACGATGCCGATCACGATCGTCAGCCAGATCGGGATGCGCTGCTTCCCGGGCACGACGAGGCGGCCCAGGGCTCCGATCAGCAAGCCGACGAGCAGGGCCGAGATGATCCCGGTGATGGTCATGGCGTTCTCCTCCGCGTGAGGCCGTGACCCCGGTGTACCCCGCTCACAACATCGTTACGGAACCTCTCAGCGGATCCACAGCTCGGCGCCCGTCAGAGGTCGAGCACCAGGCGGGCCGAGCAGGAGCGGGACACGCAGATCATCATCGCGTCGTTCGCGGACTGCTCCTCGGCGGTGAGCACCGAGTCGCGGTGGTCCGGCACGCCGTCGAGCACCCCGGTCTCGCAGGTGCCGCAGGTCCCCTCCTGGCAGGACGAGAGCACGGCGACGCCGGACTCCTCCACGACCTCCAGGATCGACCGGTCCGCCGGCACGGTCAGCGTGGTGCCGGTCTGCGCGAGCTCGACCTCGAACGCCTCCCGCGGCCCGTCGTCCGCGCCGGCCTTCGGGGCGAACCGCTCCAGGTGCAGGGTTCCGGCCGGCCACGCCGCGCACCGCTCCTCGACGGCGGCCAGCAGGGGCTCCGGCCCGCAGCAGTAGACCACGGTGCCCTCCGCCGGCTCGCCGAGCAGGGCGGCGAGGTCGAGCAGGCCCGTCTCGTCCTGCGGCCGGATCTCGACCCGGTCGGGGTGGCGCTCCTCGAGGCGGTCGCGGAAGGCCATCGACGCGCGGGTGCGGCCGCCGTAGACCAGCCGCCAGTCCGCGCCCGCCGCCTCGGCCGCCGCGACCATCGGCAGGATCGGCGTGATGCCGATGCCGCCGGCGAGGAACAGGTACCGCGGCGCGGTGACCAGCGCGAAGTGGTTGCGCGGACCGCGGACCCGGACGGTGTCGCCCTCGGCCAGCACCTCGTGGACGTGGGCCGAGCCGCCCCGGCCCGCGGGCTCGCGCAGGACCGCGACCTGCAGCACCGAGCGCTCCGCGGGATCGCCGCAGAGCGAGTACTGCCGGGTCAGCTCGTCGGTGAGCACCAGGTCGACGTGCGCCCCGGGCTCCCAGGCGGGCAGGTCCGCACCGGCGGGGTCACGCAGGGTCAGCTGCACGACGCCGTCGGCCAGGGTCTCCTTCTTCTCGAGGACCAGGTCGAGCTCGGATTCGGGGGTCTCGGCGTGCATTCGGGTCTCCTCGGGGTGCTCAGGCCGGCGCGGGCTCGCGGGCCGGGGCGGGCTCGGGTGACGGCGCGGGGACGGCGGCGGGCCCGTGGCCGTCCGGGTGGGCGAGCAGCCACTCCCACAGCTCCACCGGGTCCTCGAAGATCCGCTCGCTGCCGCAGTGGCAGACGGCGCGGAGCCGGTCGGTGCCGAGGACCCAGTGGATGCGGTAGACGCGGTCGCCGCCGAGGACGGGCGGGGCCTCCGGGATGCCGGCGCTCATCGGGCGGGGGCCGCCGGGGCGTTGCGCGGCGCCTGCCCGACCATCCGGGCGAGCATCCGCCGCGCGGCCAGCCCGCCGGTGTCGATGTTGATCGAGAGCTCCTGGTAGCCCTCCGGCTCGCCCTGGATCACCTGCTCCAGGACGTCGAGCGCCTCGACGTCCTGCAGCACGACGGTCCGGTTGTTCTCGGCGAGGAAGGCCGAGACCTCCTCGTCGTCGAGCGCGAAGTCGCGGGCGACCATCCAGAAGTCGTGCGTGGAGTGCTCGGTCTCCGGGGTGATCGCGTAGACGACCTCGACGTGGAAGGCGTCGGGGTCGGTGCCGTCGGGGTTCGGGACGGAACCGACGGGCGCGATCCGGCTGTGCAGCTTGTACAGGCACGGCGGGGTGTACTCGATGTCCTGCCAGCGGGCGATGCGCCCCTGCAGGCCGGTGGACCTCGAGTAGAAGGGCGGGCACTCGGCGTCGTCCATGTGCCGGGAGACGTAGACGATGCCGGCCTCGTCGTCGACCTCGGTGGAGATCGGGGTCGAGGCGACCTCGGGGGTGCCGATGTAGCCGCCGTGCAGGTAGGTCTCGTGCGAGAGGTCGAGCAGGTTGTCGACCAGCAGCGAGAAGCGGGCCTGCAGCGGCTCCATCCCGCGGACCGTCGTGAAGTCCGGCGAGGCCAGGTAGGGGACGCGCGGGATGCGGGTCGGGTCGGCCAGCGCGGGGTCGCCGATCCAGACCCAGACGAGCGAGTCGAGCTCGACGACCGGGTACGGGGTCAGCCGGGCGGTGCGCGGCACGCGGGTCTGGCCGGGCACGGCGACGCACTTGCCGTCCGAACCGTAGGTGAAGCCGTGGTAGCCGCAGACGACCGTGTCGTCGACGAGCCGGGACGGGGCCTGGGACAGCGGGAAGCGGCGGTGCACGCAGCGGTCGGAGTTCGCGACGACCTCGCCGGCCTCGGTGCGCCAGAACAGGATCGGCTCGTCGCAGATGGTCCGGGCGAACAGCTCGTGGCGGATCTCGGAGCCGTACGCGGCGACGTACCACTGGTCGCGGGGGATGGTGCTCATGAGGTGGCTCCCTCGGGTCGGACGGTGCTGCCGGCGGCGCGCGTTCCGGTGGTGTCCGGGGTCGTGCTGCGCAGCCGGAGGAGGAAGAGCAGGGCGGCGGTGGCCACGAAGACCACGCCGAAGGCGATGTAGAGCTGCTCGGGCGTCCAGCCGCCGTCGAGCAGCGCGCCGGCGAGCGTCGGGGCGAGGATCGCGCCGGCGCGGCCGATGGCCAGGCCGGTGCCCACGCCGGTGGTGCGCACGGCCGGGTCGTAGACGGTCGGGGTGAGGGCGTAGAGCCCGGCGACGCAGCCGTTGACGAACACGCCGATCACGGCGGCGATCACGAAGGCCACGGCGAGCGAGGACGACGCGCCGATGAAGATCGCGAGCAGCACGCCCGTGGCCACCAGGTACGTGGCCAGCACGGTGCGCAGGGCGAACTTCGCGGCGAGCAGCCCGAGCAGCGCGGCGCCGAAGATCCCGCCGACGTTGAGCAGGGTGCCGCCGGCGATCCCGGCCGTGGGGGAGAGGCCCGCCTCGACCAGCAGGGTCGGCGTCCAGCTCGTCACGAAGTAGAAGCCGGCCATGATGCAGAAGAAGACGACCCAGAGCACCAGCGTGGTGCGGCGCAGCCGCGGGGTGAGCAGCTCCTTGTAGCCGGCGCCCACGCCCTTGGGCGCGGCCGTCTGCTCGGGCAGGGCGGCCAGCGGCTCGTGGCGCATCCGGGCGAGCAGCGCGTTGACCCGCTCCAGGGCACGCGCCGGGCGACGGGCCAGCAGGAAGTCCACGGACTCGGGCAGGCGCCACCAGACCAGCGGGATCGACGCGGCGGTCGCGAGCCCGCCGACGAGGAACACCGCCCGCCAGCCGAACTGGCCGATGAGCACGGCGGCGAGCAGGCCGCCGAGGGTGGCGCCGAGGGCGTAGCCGGTCGAGTTCAGGCTCACGGCGAGGCCGCGCCAGCGCTTCGAGGCGTACTCGGCGGCGATGACGTTGCTGGTGGCGAGGATGCCGCCGATCCCCAGGCCGGTCACCGCGCGGAGCACACCGAGCTGGGTGGGGGACTGGCTGGCCGCCGACAGCAGCATCGCGGCGGCCGCGACGGCGAGGCAGCCCAGCACGATCGGGCGCCGGCCGAACCGGTCCGCCCACGGCGCGACGACCATCGAGCCGACGGCCATGCCGATCAGGCCGGCGGACAGCAGCAGGCCGAGCTGGGCACCGCTCAGGCCCCAGTCGGCGGAGACGGACTTGCCGGTGAAGGCCATGACCAGCACGTCGAAGCCGTCGAGCATGTTCAGCAGCACGCACACGACGACGGCGCCCCACTGGAAGCGGGACATCGGCCGGTCGTCGATCAGATCCCGGACCGTGGCGCTCATCGGCGCCGGCCCTCGGGAACGCGAAGGGTGGGAGGACGCATGGCAGCACTCCGTTGTCGACTGCGTCGGGGCCCGCACCGGTCCGTGACGACGGCCGTGGTGGGAGCGGGCGCCGCCCGGGTCGGGCCCCGGTGCGGTGTCCGAGAGCATGCGTTCCGGGCCCGGCGCCGCCGAACAGACCTTCCGGAAAATGGAAGGGTTTGTCGTCTGCCGATGCTCAGCCCGTGCGGTAGCCCTCGGCGAGGGCGCGGCTGATCGCCCGTGCGCTGGTGCGCACGAGCGGGGTGAGGAAGTGCGGCGACGCCGTGCCGTGCCGGACGACGAGCGAGACGGCGGCGACGACCTGGCCGCGCTCGTCCTGGATCGGCGCGCCGACGGAGAGCGCGTCCATCGTGACCTGGCGGTCGCTGATCGAGAAGCCGTTCACACGGACGTCGGCGAGCATGCGGCGCAGCTGGTCGGCGTCGGTGACCGTGCGCTCGGTGAAGCGCTCGATGCGCCCGCCGAGGACGTCCTCCTGCACGTCGGTGGGAGCGTGCGCGAGCAGCACGAGACCGACGCCGGTGGCGGTCAGCGCGAACCGCCCGCCGACGCGGGTGAGCACGGGGACCGCGCCGGAGCCGCCGATCCGCTCCACGAACACCACCTCGGTACCCTCGCGCACGGCAAGCTGGACGTTCTCCCGCGTGATCTGGGAGAGGTCCTCCAGGAACGGCAGCGCGCGTTCCCGCAGGCCCTGGCCCCGCGGGGCGAGTGCGCCGAGCTCCCAGAGGCGCAGCCCGATCCGGTAGGAGCCGCTGTCGTCGCGCTCGAGGGCACCCCACTCGACGAGCTCACCGAGGAGCCGGTGGGCGGTCGAGAGCGGCATCCCGGCGTGCCGCGCGAGCTGGCTCAGGGTCATCGCCGGGCGGGAGGGGCCGAAGGCGCCGAGCAGGGCGAGCCCGCGGGTCAGCACCGGGCCCGTCGGACCCGTCGGTCGCCCCCGACCCGCCATCTCCGCTCCGCTCGTCCGTTCGCCGCGCCCGGATGCCCGGTGTGTGCTTGTCTACCGCAGCGGAGTTCGATCGGTTCCGGTCGCGGCGTCCCGGGATCTCCCCCGGTGGCGTCGGCGCTCCGGCCGGCGGCAGGGAGGGTCGCGATGACCGGGATGTACGACGTCGCCGTGGTCGGGGCGGGACCGGCCGGGAGCGCGGCCGCCCTGCGGGTGCTGCAGCTCCGGCCCGACGCCCGGGTGCTGCTGCTCGACGCCGCCCGGTTCCCCCGGGACAAGACCTGCGGCGACGGGATCGCGGCGGGGGTCTTCGACCTGCTCGCCGCGCTCGGCCTGCCCGATCTCTCCGGGCTCGGCGGGTCCGTGCCGCGGCTGCACGTGCGCTCCCCGCGCGGGGCCGTCGCCGACCGGCACTGTGCCCGCCCGAACCGCGTCGTGCCCCGGGCCGTGCTCGACGACGCGCTGGTCACGGCCTGTGTCGCGCGCGGGGCCCGGATGCGGCGGCAGCGGGTCCGCCGCGTCGAGGCCCACGCCGACCACGTGGTGCTCGACGGCGACACGGCCGCGCGCACGGTGATCGGTACCGACGGCGCCAACTCCGTCGTCCGCCGCAGCCTCGGCATCGCGCCCCGGCCGCGGGTGACGGCCGTGGCGGTCCGCGGCTACAGCCCGCAGGCCCCCGCGACCCCGGGAGCGCTGCACATCGCGTTCGCCGAGGGCCGCCGACCCGCCTACGCCTGGTCCTTCCCGCTCGCCGACGGCGGCGCCAACGTCGGGTACGGGATCTTCGACGGCACCGCGCCGACCAGCCGCGACGAGCTCCTCGCCGGGCTCGACGCGCAGCTGCCGGGCCAGGAGCCCGACCCGTCGACCGTGCGGGGCCACCGCCTGCCCCTGTCCACCGGCGGCCGCGTCCAGCCGGACGGGCGGGTGCTCCTCGCGGGCGACGCCGCCTCGCTGGTCAACCCGCTCACCGGCGAGGGCATCTTCGACGCCGTGGCCTCCGGGGTGCTCGCCGGCCAGGCCGCGCTGTGCGGGGCGGCGGCGGGCGCGGTCCATCGGGCGAGCCTGCGCCGCTGCTTCGCCCGCCACCACCGGCACACCGCGGCCCTGGCCCACCTCATGCGAAGCCCCCGGTTCGTGCACGCCGCCGTGCTCGCCGCGGCCCGGGACCGGGCGGTGTTCGACGACGTCGTCGAGGTCGGGCTGGGGAGGGGCGCCGCGCACGCCCGCACCCTCGCCACGATCGGCGCCCTGTTCGTACGGCCGGGCACCGGCCGTCGCGTGGGCGTGCCCACAGGGCCCCTCCTCGCTCCGGCGGCATCGTGAGGGTTCGCGGCTCACCTGTCCCGGCGCCGGCAACTCCCCGGGGCCCGGCCGGGCGGGCCCTTCGTCCCTAACGACCGGCGCCGGGTCGACCCACCCTGGAGGTGGTGGCTCGAGGCACGACGGCGGTGGAGGTCGATACCGACATGGCCCGCGACGAGGTCGATACCGACGTGGCCCGCGACGAGATCGATGACGACACGACCCGCGACGACATCCGCGAGTGGCTGGTCGAGCTGCTCCTCGACAAGGTCCGCGAGAGCCGCTACCCGAGCCACACCCAGCTCGACCTCATCGAGCGGTGGATCCCCCGGCGCATGATCCCGGAGTACCTGGAGGTGCTCCGGGAGAAGGTCGAGCAGGACCGCTACCCGAGCATCCCCCTGCTGCGCAGGATCCGGCGGGTGGCCGAGCGCCTGCCGCGCGATCACCACGACCACGATCACGAGAACGCCGGCTGAGCCGCCCTCGGGTCGGTGCCGTCGAGGATGTCGGCCCCCGGCGGGGCCCCTCGGACTACTGGGCAAGAAGTGCGCGGGCGGCCTCCCACATCTCCTGCACGATGGTTCCGGCCGGGGCCTGCCGCGCCAGCGCCGCACCCTGTCCGGCCCACTGGTTGACCCGGTCCACGCCCGTCGCGCCCCCGCGCCGCCACTGACCGACCAGTCGGCGCTGGTCGGGGTAGGGCGCGGGCGCGGGTGCCTCGGGCCGGGTCCACGCCGTGACGTACGACGTCGGCACGGCCCGGCCGAGCCGCCCCGAGTAGGCGCGGGTGGGCACGGTCCGCTCCGGTGGCAGGTCCGCCAGCGCCGAGGCCCAGGTCTCGTCGATGCCGGCCTCGGGCGACCGCAGCAGTGCCGTGCCCACCTGGACGGCGCTGGCACCGAGGGCGAGCGCCGCGGCCACGCCCCGGCCGTCGGCGATCCCGCCGGCGGCGACGACGGGGACCTGCAGCCGGTCGACGAGGTGGGGGAGCAGCGCGAAGAGCCCGACGTTCGTGCGCTCGGCCGCGGCCGGATCGAACGTGCCGCGGTGGCCGCCCGCCTCCATGCCCTGGGCGACGATCGCGTCGGCACCGGCCTGCTGGGCGGCGAGCGCGTCCTCCAGGGTGGTCGCGCAGGCGAACCAGGCGATCCCGCGCGCGTGCATCCGCTCGACGTAGTCGGGCTCGAACAGGCCCATGATCGAGGAGATCACGGTCGGCGCGGCGTCGAGCATGGCCTCGCACTGCTCGGCGAAGACCGGGCCCGCGGGACCCGGTTCCCCCGGCGCGCCGAAGCCCGCGAGGTACTCCTCGGCGGCGCGCAGGCGGTCGGGCTCGTCGACCGGCGGGTCCGGGATCCAGATGTTGAGCTGGAGTGCCCCGGCCGAGCCCGCCCGGAACCGTTCCACCCACGCCGTGATCCGCTCGGGCGGGTCGAGCACGACCCCGTCGGCACCCATCCCGCCCGCCTCGGCCACCGCGATCGCCAGCTCCGGCGGGCAGGCCCCGGCCATCGGCGCCTCGAGGATCGGCAGCCGCAGGCCGAACCGTTCGCAGAACTCCGTCACGCGTCGCTGCATGCCGTCATCCGACCACACCCCGCTGATCACGCGGAGGTGATCTCCGGGAGCGCTCACGGAAAACGGGACACGTCGCTGCCGAACCTGTACACGGCGTTCGACGGTGGGGTGCGGCCGGGAACAGCGGGGGTGCGGGTCCTCAACCCACTCTCGGAACCCGCAGCGGCGCGGCCGCTCCCGGGACCGCAACGGCGCGGTCCGTCTCACGGGGATCGGGCGGTCGCGCCGCCACCAGCTCGGCTCGGCTGTCGAGCCGCCGCGAGACAGTCGCGGGAACGCCGCGGCCGTGGCCCCGCCCCGTACGCGCCCTGCGCCCCGTGCCGCGGCGCCCACCGGCACGCCCTGGAGGGGACCGCGCACCCGGTGCCGCGGAGCCTCCCAGTTTCTCGGCCGTTCCTCGCCCCGGGCTGCGTTCTGACCCAGGAGAAGAGGTGTTCTCCTGAGTCGAGTACTCTTCGAACTACAGAAATGTAGTTCTGGGTATCGAGTTCGAGTTACGTAATTCCGGGAGACAAGCGGTGGATGACCCTGCGATGGCGGTGCGACCTGCGGAAACCGAGTCGGGGGTGGCCGCGGAGTCCCGCCGGTGCGCCTTCCGGCGCTGCCGGGAGCCGTTGCCCGTGCTGGTGGGGCGGGGCAATCGGCCGCGCTACTGCCAGGACGGGCGGGGCTGGGGGACGAAGGGGCTGAGCTGCAAGGACGCCGAGGCGGCGTTCGTGGCCGTCGAGTCGCTGCGGGAGGAGGGGGACACCGCGGGCGCAGTCACCGCCGTCGACGACCTCGGTGCCCGGCTCGCCGCTGCCGCCGGTCCGCTGGCCGCGGTGATCGACGGCGTCGCGATCCTGCGAGCGCAGCTCGACGAGGAGGTCCGCGAGGCCCTGGCCGCCCGCGATACGGCGCTGACGCGTGCGGCCGAGGACCACGGCGCGCGGCGGGCGGCGGAGGAGCGCGCGGGGCGGGCCGAGGCGACGGCGGCCGACGCCGGCGCACGGGCCGCGGAGGCGGTCGAGCTGCGGGCGGAGGCCGAGCGGGCGCGCACGCGGGCGGAGCAGGCCGCGGCCGCCGCGGAGCGGGAGCAGCTGCGGGCCGAGGGCCGGTCCGTCGCACTCGAGGACCGGGCCGTGCGCGCCGAGGAGCTGGCCGAGGCCGCCGCCGCGCAGACCGCCCAGCTGCGCGACGAGCTCGCCGCGCTGCGCGCCACCCTCACCGCCCGGGACACCGAGCTCGACACCGAGCGGCGCCGGGCCCGCGAGGCCGTCGAGGCCCACCGGGCGGAGCTGGCCGCCTGTCGCACGGAGCTCGACGCGGAGCGGGAACGGGCCCGCGAGGCGGCCGCCGCCCATCGCGACGAGCTGGACGCCGCGCTGGCCGGTCTCCGTGAGGAGCACGCCTCCCGGCTCGACGCCGTCCGGGCCGCCGCGGCCGAGGAACGGGACCGGGCGGCCGCCCGGCACCGCGCTGGGCAGGACCGGCTGCGGGAGGAGCACGCCGCCGCGGCCGAACGGCGCGCCGCCGAGCACGCGCGGGAGGTGGCCGACCTGCACCGGCGGCTCGGGGCGGCCGAGCACGAGCTGGAGCGGCTGCGCGCGGCGGCCGACCCGGGGGAGGGGTGAGGGTTACCGCTCCAGCCCGCCGGTCCGCAGGCCCGCCCGCAGCGCCTTCTTGTCGATCTTGCCGACGGCCGTGGTCGGCAGGGCGTCGACCAGGTGGACCGACTTCGGCGTCTGCACCGCGCCCTTGAGCGCCCGCACGTGCGCGGCGAGCTCCTCCGCGGTCGCCGTCGCGCCGGGCCGCAGCACGACCGCGGCGGTCACCGCCTCGCCCCACTTCTCGTCCGGCAGCCCGAACACCGCGGCCATCGCGACGGCGTCATGGCTGGTCAGGGCGTCCTCCACCTCGCGGGGGAAGACGTTGAAGCCACCACTGATGATCATGTCCTTGGTGCGGTCCACGATCGTGAGGTAGCCACGGGCGTCCCGTCGGGCGACGTCGCCGGTGTGCAGCCAGCCGTGCGCGAACGCCTGCGCGGTCAGGTCCGGCTTGCGCCAGTACTCCTCCATGGTGCCGGGGCCGCGGACGCAGATCTCGCCGGGTTCGCCGGGCTCGACCGGGTTGCCCTCCGGGTCGAGGAGGCTGACGTCGACGGTGCTGATCGGGACGCCGCAGGAGCCCTCGAGCGTCGGGTCGGCGTGCTCGGCCCGGCGCAGCACGCTGATCGGGTAGCACTCGGTCTGACCGTAGAGCTGCGAGAACACCGGCCCGATCCGCTCCAGCCCCTCCGCCAGCCGGGTCGGCGACATGGGGGAGGCGCCGTAGAGCAGCAGCTCCAGCGAGCTCAGGTCGGTGCGGTCGAGGGCGGGGTGGTCGAGCAGCGCGTAGATCATCGTCGGCACGGCGAGGGTCATCGTGATCCGCTCGCGCTCGACGGTCTCCAACACCCGGCCCGGGTCGAACCCGTCCTGCAGGTGCACCGTCCCGCCGCGCTGCAGGACCGGGACGACCTTGGTGCCCGCGACGTGCGTGATCGGCGCGACGGCGAGGTAGCGGGCGTCGAACGGGATCTCGAAGTCGGTGAGCGTGCCGATCGACATGATGTGGCTGACGGCGGGGTGCCGGCGCATCACTCCCTTGGGCCGGCCCGTGGTGCCACCGGTGTAGTTGACCAGCGCGATGTCGTCGACGTGCGCGACGTCGTGCGCGGTCGCGGCGCCCACCGCCGCGGCCTCGCCGAGCAGGTCGGGACCGAAGTCGGACGGGCCGAGGCCGAGCACCGGGACGTCGCCGGAGCGGGCGGCGAGCTCCGCCCCTCGGCCGGCGTGCCGCTGGGCGTCGACGAGGCAGGCGGCGGCGTCGAGATCGGCGAGCTGGTACAGCTGGTCCTCCACCGAACCGAGCGGGTGCAGCCACGAGGTCGCCATGCCCGCCGCCTGCACCGCGATGCCCGCGCACCAGGCCTCCGGGCTGTTGCCGGCGAGCAGCCCGATCCGGTCGCCCCGGCGGAGGCCGCGGTCGGCCAGCACCCGCTGGAGCCGCCCGACGAGCTCCGTCACGGCGGCATAGGTGAGCGTTCCGGTGTCGGTGGCGAAGGCGATCCGGTCTGGGTACCGGCGCAGCGCGCGGAGCACCAGCGTCCCGACGGTCGTCTCCGCCCAGAGCGGCGCCGGCGCGGAGCCGGTGTGGGCGGTGGTGCGGGTGTCCGTGGTCATGCGTGCTCCCTCGGTGCGGCGATGGACGTCGGGACGGGTCAGGACGGGGTGACGGTGCGGTCCGGGTCGGCGGCCGCCTCGTACTCGCACGCCAGGCGGTCGACGAGCTCGGCGGCCGTGGGGATCTCGCGGACCCCGGAGACGGAGTGGCCGGCGCTCCAGACCTCGCTCCACCGGCGCGGGCCGAGGCCGCCGTGGCCGTAGAGGGCGTCGGCGTCCGCCGGGGTGACGGTCTCGTCGAGCGCCGTCGGGTCGAGGCCGGCGGCGCGGATGGCGGGGGCCAGCATGCTGCTGGGCAGACCGGTGAACGCCCTGGTCAGGACGACGTCGTCGAGCGTGCTGTCGACGCACATCCGCTTGTACTCCGGGGCCGCCATGCTCTCGCGCGTCGCGAGGAAGGCGGTGCCCAGGTAGCCGAGGTCGGCGCCGAGCGTGCGGGCGGCGGCGAGCGCGGTGCCGTCGCCGATCCCGCCGGCGAGCACCACCGGGCCGTCGAAGAAGCTGCGCACGGCCCGGACGAACGCGAACGGGTTCATCCATCCGGTCTGCCCGCCCGCGCCCGCGGTGAGCAGGACCAGCCCGTCCGCCCCGGCCGCGACGGCCCGCTCGGCGTGTCGCAGCGTCGCGACGTCGGCCAGGACGAGGGCACCCGCGTCGTGCAGCGGCCCGAGGACCGGCGCCGGCGACCCGACGCTGGCGATCACCAGCTCCACCCGGTGTCGCACGAGGACCGCGAGGTCCTCGGCCAGCCGCGGTGACCGCATGATCAGGTTCGGGGCGCAGGGCGCGGCGGCCGGCCCGGTCCGCGCCTCGATCTCGCCCAGCCAGCGGTCCAGCTCCTCGGCGCTGCGCGCGTTGGCGGTGGGGAAACCGCCGACGACGCCCGCCTCGCACGCCGCCACCACGAGGTCCGGGCCGGACACCCGCAGCATCGGCGCGGCGATCACCGGCAGGCGCAGCCGCTCCGTGATCCGTAGGGGCAGGCCGGTCCGATCCGGCACGTGTCCTCCCGGGCCTCGACGACGGGTCCACCCGCGATTATCGACGCCCGGCGGGCCCGGCCGCTGGGCCGACGGGGTGACAGGCGGGTCGGCTCAGGCGCCCCACGGATCGTCGTCCGGGTAGTCCGGCTCCGGGGGGTCCTCGAGCGGCCAGTCCTCCTCGGGCGCCGGTGCCCCCGGCTGCGCGGCCGTCTCCGCGGCGGCAGCGGAGTCGGCCCCGTCGTTCCCCGCGACGGCCGCCAGCACGCCCGCCCCGTACTTCGCGAGCTTGTTCTCCCCGACCCCGCTGACCGTGCCGAGGGCGGCGGCGGAGGTCGGCGCGAGCGTGGCGATGGCGCGCAGCGTGGCGTCGTGGAAGATCACGTAGGCGGGGACGCCCTGCTCCTTCGCGGTCGCGGCCCGCCACGCGCGGAGCCGCTCGAACACCGGGGCCGCGCCGGCCGGCAGGTCCGCCGCGGGGACCGTGGAGCGGGAGGTGCGGCGGGTCCGCGTGCGCTCGGGGTCCTTGCGCAGCATCACCTGGCGCTCGCCCTTGAGCACGGCGGAGCTGCCGTCCGTGAGCTGCAACGTGTTGTAGGCCCCGCCGACCTCGAGGAGCCCGCGCGCCAGCAGCTGGCGGACGACGCCGCGCCACTCCTGCTCGGACAGCTCGGTGCCGATGCCGAAGGTGGAGAGCTGGTCGTGCCGGGACTGCTCCACCTTCGCGGTGCGCTTGCCGACGAGGATGTCGACGACCTGCCCGGCGCCGAAGCTCTGGTTCCGCTCGCGCTTGAGCCGCCACACCGTGGACAGCAGCTTCTGGGCGGGCACGGTGCCGTCCCAGGACTCGGCCGGGGTGAGGCAGGTGTCGCAGTTGCCGCACGGCCCGGTCTTCTCGGAGAAGTACGCGAGCAGCTGCACCCGCCGGCACTCGACGGTCTCGCACAGCGCGAGCATCGCGTCGAGGTGCTGGCCCAGCCGCCGCTTGTGCGCCTGGTCGCCCTCGGAGTCGTCGATCATCTTGCGCTGCTGCACGACGTCGGCCAGCCCGTAGGCCAGCCACGCCGTGGAGGGCAGCCCGTCCCGGCCCGCGCGGCCGGTCTCCTGGTAGTAGCCCTCGACGGACTTGGGCAGGTCGAGGTGGGCGACGAAGCGGACGTCCGGCTTGTCGATGCCCATCCCGAAGGCGATGGTCGCGCACATGACCAGGCCCTCCTCGCGGAGGAACCGGGCCTGGTGCTCGCGGCGGACCCCGGCGTCGAGCCCGGCGTGGTAGGGGAGGGCCGGCACACCCTGGCCCTGGAGGAACTCCGCGGTCTGCTCGACGGACTTGCGCGACAGGCAGTAGACGATGCCCGAGTCGCCGGGGTGCTCGGAGCGGATGAGGTCGAGCAGCTGCCGGCGCGGCTCGGCCTTCGGCGCGATGCGGTACTGGATGTTGGGCCGGTCGAAGCTGGCGACGACCTGCTTGGCCCCGGTGAGGTCGAGCCGCTCGGCGATCTCCGCGCGGGTGTGCTCGGTGGCCGTCGCGGTGAGCGCGATGCGCGGCACGGCCGGCCAGCGCCGGTGCAGCTCGGAGAGCATGAGGTAGTCCGGCCGGAAGTCGTGGCCCCATTGGGCCACGCAGTGCGCCTCGTCGATCGCGAACAGCGCGATCCCGCCCCGGGCCTCGAGCCGGTCCAGCAGATCGACGGTCGACCCGACGCGCAGCCGTTCGGGCGCGAGGTAGAGCAGGTCCAGCTCGCCCGCGAGCAGCGCCCGCTCCGTGTCGCGGCGCTCCTCCGGACCCTGCGTGGAGTTGAGGAAGCCGGCCTTCACCCCGAGCGTGCGCAGGGCGTCGACCTGGTCCTGCATGAGCGCGATGAGCGGCGAGATCACCACGCCGGTGCCCGGGCGGACCAGCGCCGGCACCTGGTAGCAGAGCGACTTGCCGCCGCCGGTGGGCATGAGGACCAGCGCGTCCCCACCCGCGCACACGTGCTCGACGACCTCCTGCTGCGGCCCGCGGAACGCCTCGTAGCCGAAGACCCGGTGGAGCACCTCGAGCGCGGGGGCGGGGGGAGCGGTCACGGCGCGATCGTACGAGCCGGCACCGACGGTCCCCGACCGGCAGGCGACTCCCACAGGTACCCGCGCGACGACGAGCGGGGGCCGGTGCGCCGTGCAAGAGTCGCCCCATGAGCGACCTGCGCGACGCCGACCTCCTCACCGGCGACTTCTTCGGCTACGGCTCCCTGCTCACCGACGAGGAGCAGAAGATCGTCGGACGCGTCCGGGAGTTCTGCCGGACCGAGATCGCCCCGATCGCGCAGGAGGCCTGGAGCCGCGCCGAGTTCCCGCACGGGATCGTCCCGAAGTTCGCGGAGCTCGACATCGCCGCGCTGCCCTACGACGGGCTCGCGGGCCCGGCCGCCCGCCGGCTGCTGATCGGGTTCGTCTCGCTCGAGCTGGCGCACACCGACGCCTCGCTCAACAGCTTCTTCGGCATCCACAACGGGCTCGCGATGGGCAGCATCGACCTCTGCGGCTCCGACGAGCAGCGCGAGCGCTGGCTGCCGCCGATGGCACGGATGGAGCAGATCGGCGCCTTCGGCCTCACCGAGCCGCACGGCGGCTCCGACGTCGCGCAGGGCCTGGAGACCACGGCGCGCCGCGAGGGCGAGACCTGGGTCCTGAACGGCGAGAAGCGCTGGATCGGCAACGCCACCTTCGCCGATCTCGTCGTGATCTGGGCCCGCGACGAGTCCGACGGTGCGGTGAAGGGGTTCGTCGTGCACGAGGACAACCCGGGCATGAGGGCCACGAAGATCGAGAACAAGATCGCACTGCGCACCGTGCAGAACGCCGACATCGTGCTGACCGACTGCCGGGTTCCCGAGGAGGACCGGCTGCAGCGCGCGAACTCCTTCAAGGACACCAACGGCGTGCTCCGCCGGACGCGCGGCGGGGTCGCCTGGGGCGCCACCGGCACGATGATCGGCGCCTACGAGGCCGCGCTCGCGTACAGCAAGGAGCGCGAGCAGTTCGGCCGGCCGATCGGCGGGTTCCAGCTGGTCCAGGACCTGCTGGTGCGCATGCTGGGCAACATCACCGCCTCGCTCGGCATGTGCGTGCGCCTCGCCGAGATGCAGGACGCCGGCGAGGCGCGCGACGAGCACGCCGCCCTGGCCAAGGAGTACACGACCACCGCGATGCGCGAGACCGTGGCGCTGGCGCGGCAGGTCGTCGGCGGCAACGGCGTGGTGCTCGACTACGGCGTGGCCAAGTTCTTCGCCGACGCCGAGGCCCTCTACTCCTTCGAGGGCACCCGCGAGATCAACACCCTCGTCGTCGGCCGGGCGATCACCGGCCACTCCGCCTTCGTGCGCTAGCGCGCCTGTGCGCGGTAAGTGGTGCTGGAGCACCACTTACCGCGCACGGGCGCCTCAGCGCAGGGAGTCCTGCCAGGCCGCGTGGAGGTCGGCGAAGTCGCCGCCGGAGGCGAGGAGCTCGGCGGGGGTGCCGTCCTGCACGATCCGGCCGCCGCCCATCACCAGCACGCGGTCGGCGATCGCGACCGTGGACAGGCGGTGGGCGATGATCAGCGCCGTCCGGTCCGCCAGCACCGTCTCCAACGCCGCCTGCACCGCCCGTTCCGACGGGATGTCGAGGCTCGACGTGGCCTCGTCGAGCAGCACCACCGCGGGATCGGCCAGCACGACCCGGGCCAGCGAGACCAGCTGCCGCTGCCCGGCCGAGAGCCTCCCGCCGCGCTTGCGGACGTCCGTGTCGAGTCCCTCCGGCAGGTCGTGCACGAAGTCCGCCCCGACGGCGTCGACGGCCGCGGCGATCTCCGCGCGCGACGCCCCGGGCCGGCCCATGGCGACGTTGTCCGCCAGCGAACCGGAGAACAGGAACGGCTCCTGCGTGACCATGACCAGCGCGCGGCGAAGGTCGGCGTCGGCGAGCTCGCGCAGGTCCACGCCGTCGAGCAGCACGGCACCGGTGACCGGGTCGTGGAACCGGGCGGCCAGCTTGGCGAGCGTGGTCTTGCCCGCTCCGGTCTCGCCGACCAGCGCGATCGTCTGCCCGGCCGGCACCGTCAGCGAGAACTCGGGCAGCACGAGCCGCTCGGGCGCCCGGGGGTAGGCGAACGTGACCCGGTCGAAGGTCAGCTGGCCGCGCACCGGCGCGGACAGCCCCTGCGGGCGTGCCGGCTCCGGCACCCCGATCGGCGTCTCCAGCACCGAGGCCAGCTTCTCCAGCGCCGCGGCCGCGGACTGGTACGCGTTCATGAACTGGGCGAGCTGGTCGAGCGGGTCGTAGAAGCGCCGCAGGTAGAGCAGGAACGCGGTGAGTGCGCCGAGCTCCAGGGCCCCGGAGGTGACCCGCAGCGCGCCGAGCAGCAGCACGAGCGCCAGCGTCAGGTTGCCGACGGCCCGCACGCACGCGACGAACCAGGACAACGTGAGCAGGGCGTCGGCGTTGGCGTCGCGGTACCGGTGGTTGAGCTTCTCCATGATCGACTCGTTGCGCGCCTCGCGGCGGTAGGCCTGCACCGCGCGGATGCCGTTCATCGACTCGACGAACTGGACGATCACCCGCGCCACCCAGGTGCGGGTGAGCCGGTAGCTCGCCCGGGACCGGCGCTGGAACCAGCGGGTGAGCAGGGCCAGCGGCACGAACCCGGCCAGCACGACGGCGGCGAGCACCGGGTCGATCAGCAGGAGCAGGACGGTGATCCCGGCCAGCGCGAGCAGCGCGCCCAGCAGGCCGTCGAGCCCCTGCTGCAGGAGGTCGTCGATCGACTCCAGGTCACTCGTCAGGCGGGAGATCAGCCGGCCCGAGGTGTACGACTCGTGCCACTCCAGGGCGAGCCGCTGGGCGTGCCGGAACACCCGCCGCCGCAGCTCCAGCAGCACGTCCTGGCCGAGCCGGCCGGACAGGAGCAGGAACGCCGCCCGCAGGCCCGCCGACGCCAGCCCGCATGCCGCGTACCCGGCGACGGCCCAGGCCAGCGGCGCCGGGCGGCCGTCGAGCGCCGCGGGAACGCCGGTGTCCACGGCCAGCGCGACGAGCAGCGGTCCGGTCAGCATCACGGCGTTCTCGACGACCAGGATCAGCAGCGCGAGCGCCACGGCCCCGCGGCGGGGGCGCAGCAGGTCGGCGACGAGCAGGCGGGCGCTGCGGGCCAGCCGCAGCCCGGCGGCCCGGGTGACCTCCTCGCTGTCGTCGCCGACGCCGCGCCAGTCCAGATCGGCGCCGGGGTCCGTCGCGGTGCTCATGCCGCCCCCACCCGGTCGGCGTCGGGGCTGCTCAGCAGGTCCCGGTAGGCCGCGTTCGTGGCCAGCAGCGCGCGGTGCGTGCCGACGGCGGTGACCCGGCCGCCCTCCAGCAGCGCGACCCGGTCGGCCAGCTGCACAGTCGACGGCCGGTGGGCCACCACCAGCGCGGTCACGCCGCCGAGCACGCTGCGCAGCGCCGCCTCCACCTCGGCCTCGGTGTGGACGTCGAGGGCCGAGAGGGGATCGTCGAGCACGAGGACGGGCGGGCGGCTGAGCACGGCACGGGCCAGCGCGAGCCGCTGCCGCTGCCCGCCGGACAGGGACAGGCCCTGCTCGCCGATCCGCGTGGCCAGGCCCCACGGCAGCGCCTCGACGAACCCGGCCGCACCCGCGACCCGCAGGGCCTCCCACACGTCCGCGTCGCTCGCGTCGGGCAGGCCGAGGGCCACGTTCTCCCGCACGCTCGCGGAGATCAGCACCGGGTCCTCGAAGGCCGTGGCGACGGCGGTGCGCAGGTCGGCGAGCCGCAGCCGCCGGACGTCGACGCCGTCGAGCAGCACCGCGCCGCCGGTGACGTCGGTGAGCCGGCCGACCAGCGAGGTCAGCACGGTCTTGCCCGAGCCGGTGGCCCCGACCAGGGCCATCGTCTCGCCCGGCTCGACGACGAGGTCCACCCCGCGCAGCACGTCGGCGTCGGCTCCCTCGTGCCGGAACCGGACCCCGCGGAACTCGACGCGGCCGCGCACGGCCCCGAGAGCGACGGGGTCCGGTGGGTCGACGATCGCCGGTGCGACGTCGCGGACCTCCCAGTACCGCCGGGTCGCGGCCGCGGCGTTCCCGGCCTCGGTGAGCAGCCACCCCAGCGAGGCGATCGGCCAGTACAGGTAGGTCATGATCGTCACGGCCGCGACCAGGGTGCCGACCGTCAGCGCGCCCGTGGCGACGCCCCAGGCGCTGATCGCGAGGATGACGGCGATCGCGGCCTCGGGCAGCAGCACGAGCACGCACCACAGTGCCGCCTGCAGCCGCACCTTGCGCAGCTCGGTACGCCGCAGGCCGCGGGCGCCGGTGACGAACCGGTCGGTGATCTGGCGGCCCCGGCCCAGCGCGCGCAGCACGCGCACGCCGAGCGCGGACTCCTCGACGACCGTCGCGAGGTCGCCGTCCTGGTCCTGGGCCAGCCGCGCGACCACCGAGTAGCGGCGCTCGAGCCGCAGCGTCAGCACGACCAGCGGCACCGCGACGACCACCACCGCGACCCCGAGCAGCCAGGACAGGGCGCCGAGGATCGCGATGCCGACCAGCGCGGTGATCGTGTTGACCACGAGGAACACCCCGGCGAACGCCAGGAACCGGCGGATCGTGGAGAGGTCCTGCACCGCGCGGGACAGCAGCTGGCCGGAGGGCCAGCGGTCGTGGAAGGAGATCGGCAGCCGCTGCAGGTGCGCGTAGAGGTCCGCGCGCATGTCGGCCTCGATGCGGGTGGTCGGGCGCGCGACGATCCGGCGGCGCACCAACAGCAGGACGGCCTCGACGAGGCCCAGCGCCAGGACGCCGCCGATCAGCCACGGCAGCGGGGAGAGGTCGCCGCGGGCGATCGGCCCGTCGACGATCCGGCGGGTGACCAGTGGGATCACCAGGGCGGCGAGGGTGGCGGTGAGCGCCGCGGCGCCGGAGCCGAGCAGCGCGCCGCGGTGCGGACGGACGTAGGGGGCGAGGCGGCGCAGCGCGGCCAGGGTCGCCGCGGGCCGGATCACGGCCCCGGACGGCTCGGTCGTGGGAGGGTCCTGCGCCTGCACGGTGTCGGGAGAGGCAGGCATGGTTTCGACCACGCTACGAAGTCCCCGGCGCCGGCGCATCCGAGTTGCGCGGGGTTCGCCGTGGGCGGAGCCGCCGGTCCCTGTCGCGATCACCACCCGACCGTGCGACCTGAACCCCGGTCGAGGTCAAGGGCGGGCCGGGCGGCGCGGGTGTCGGCGGCGGTCCGGTGTAGTAGACCTGTGCGCAGAAGGGGTTTCCCCAGCGGAAGGACCAGCGTGGACCTGAAGATCGGTTACAAGGCCTCGGCGGAGCAGTTCGGGCCCCGTGACCTGGTGGAGTACGCGGTGCGGGCCGAGGAGGTGGGCCTGGACAGCGTGTGGGTCTCGGACCACTTCCTGCCGTGGCGGCACGAGGGCGGGCACGCGCCGTCGGCCCTGACGTGGATGGCGGCCGTGGGGGAGCGCACCCGCCGGGTGCAGATCGGCACGAGCGTGACCACGCCGACGTTCCGCTACAACCCGGCGGTGATGGCGCAGACCTTCGCCACCATGGCGCTGCTGTACGACAACCGGATCATCCTCGGCGCGGGCACCGGCGAGGCGCTCAACGAGATCGCGGTGTCGGGCATGGAGTGGCCGGAGTTCAAGGAGCGGTTCGCGCGGCTGCGCGAGGCCGTGCGGCTGATGCGCGCGCTGTGGACCGAGGACAACGTCAACGTCGAGGGCGACTACTACACGCTCGTCAACGCGAAGATCTACGACCGGCCGGAGAAGCCGGTGCCGGTCTACATCGCGGCCGGCGGCCCGGTGGTGGCGCGCTACGCGGGCCGGTCCGGCGAGGGCTTCATCTGCACCTCGGGCAAGGGCATGGACCTCTACACGGAGAAGCTGATCCCGGCGGTCAAGGAGGGCGCGGAGAAGGAGTCCCGCTCCTTCGACGACATCGACCGGACCATCGAGATCAAGCTCTCCTACGACCGCGACGCCGACGCGGCGCTCGAGAACACCCGCTTCTGGGCGCCCCTGTCGCTGACCGCCGAGCAGAAGCACACGGTGGACTCGGCGGAGGAGATGGAGCGGCTGGCCGACGAGCTGCCGATCGAGCAGGTCGCCAAGCGCTGGATCGTCGCGAGCGACCCGGACGAGGCGGTCGCGCAGATCAAGCCGTATCTCGACGCCGGGCTCAACCACCTCGTCGTCCACGGTCCCGGCCACGACCAGGAGCGGTTCCTCACCCAGTTCGCCGAGGACGTCGTCCCGAAGCTGCGCGCCCTGGCCTGACCGCGGCGGTGTCGGGTGCCTCACCCGGGGTGATCGTTCCCTCCGGTCAGCGCTGACCGTTAGCCTGCCGGGGTCGACGGGGACGCGCCCCGGGTGAGGAGCGGTGGGATGAGCGGTGCGAGCGGGAGCCCCGTGGTGGCGCAGGACGGCCGCGTGCTGCGCTGCCGGGTGACGGCGGGCAAGGCCGGTGCGCTCGACGGCCCGGCGATGGCCGAGGTCGCCGAGGCGCTGCGCGGGCTCGGCACCCTGGAGGAGGCGGCCGACCGGGGGATCGGCGCGGTCCAGCTCGCGCACGACGGCGGCAACTTCTGCGCGGGCGGGGACGTGCGCTCCTTCGCGGCCGCGGAGGACCGCGGCGCGTTCGTGCGCGAGGTGGCCGACCTGTTCCACGAGATGCTCGAGGCGTACGTCCGGTGCGCCGTGCCGACGGTGGCCGGCGTGCAGGGTTGGGCCGCCGGCGCGGGGATGAGCCTGGTGCTGGCCACGGACGTGGTCGTCGTCGGGGCCTCGACGCGGATCCGGCCCGCCTACCCCGCCATCGGCTTCTCGCCCGACGGCGGGATGAGCTGGACGCTGCCGCGGATCGTCGGCCTCGGCCGCGCCCGGCACATCCTGCTGTCCGACCAGGTGCTCTCCGCCGAGGACATGCTGTCGCTGGGCATCGCGTCGGTGCTGGCCGACGACACCGAGCTGGCCGCCGAGGCCGAGGCCACGGCGTACCGGCTGGCCCAGGGCCCCACGGCAGCGCTCGGCCGGATCAAGCGGCTCCTCGCCGGGACGTTCGACCACGACCTGCGGACCCACCTCGACGCCGAGGCGGCGTCGATCTCCGCCAGTGCCGCCGGGCCGGAGGGGACCGAAGGGCTCACCGCGTTCGGCGAGAAGCGGCCGCCCCGCTTCCACGGTTGACCGGCGCGGCTCACCCGCCGGGCCTGTTTGCCGCGCGCGCGCCCGGGGGATACCAGGCGAGGCGACCGAATACGGTGCGCCACCGTCGATCCCCGGGGGCACTCCGCTCGTGAACGCGCACGGCCCGCAGCGCGGCGTCCCGGCCGCACCGACCGCGCAGGGCGCGGCCGACCGGCGGTCGGTGCGAGGGGTACCGGACGAGCTGCGCATCGTCCGCACGGCCGTGGCCGACGAGCTCTCCGGCATCCGCACCGCCGTGTCCCGGTGGGGCCGGCGCGCGGGCCTGTCCGCCGACGTGCTCGTCGACCTGCTCCTCGCGGTGGGGGAGGCCGCGGCCAACGCCGTCGACCACGCCTACCGCGGTGGCCCGCCCGGGCCCGTGGAGGTCGACGTGCAGCTGCGCCGCCGCCGCTCCGGGAGCGTGGTCGCCGCGCGGATCTCCGACCAGGGGCGCTGGCGGCCGGCCACGGCGGGCGCGGTCCGGGACCGCGGCCGCGGGCTCCCGATGATCCGGGCGCTGGCGGCGCACCTCGACGTCGTCGCCACGGGCCGGGGCACCGAGGTCTGCCTCGAGCTGGCCCTCCCGGACTGACCGCACCGACGGGACCGCCCGGGCCCGGGAACGCCGGAACCCCGGCCGCGGGGCGACCGGGGTTCCGGGAGAAGTCGGGACGTGCGGGCTCAGCGGCCGGGCACCGACCCGCCGGAGACCAGGCGACGCGGGGCACCGGGCGTGGCCGGCCGCGCGGCGCGCAGGCCCGGCAGGACCACGGCGGAGCGCTGCACCGGGCGGCGGAACCCGCCCATCGAGGGCCGCATCGGCCAGGCGCCGGCGAACGGGAACAGGCCCTCCAGGCCCGCGCTCTCCGGCCCGACGCTGGTGCGCAGCAGCTCCTGGAAGGCGTCGTACTGGGCGACCGCCTCGACGACGTCGCCCTTCGCCAGCAGCGCCTCGATCAGGGCCCGGCGCGCGCTCTCCCGGCTCGGGGCGGCGGCCACGGCGATCTCGGCGATCTCCACGGCGTCGGCGAACAGGCCGGCCGCGGTCAGCTTGAGGGAGACCTCCTCCAGCGCGGCGAGCCGGAGCTGGCGGAAACGTTCGCGCTCGACGGCGATCCACGGGGAGGTCCACGCGGGCAGGATGTCCTCGGTCAGCAGGTCGACCGCGGGACGCTCGGTGAGGCGGCCGCCGCCGCTGAAGGCGCGGACCAGGAGCATCGCGTCGGACAGGTCGACCTCGACCTCGTCCGCCAGGGCGACCGGGGCGGCCTCGTCGGCCGGGTCGCCCACGAGCAGGCCCGGTACGTCGATGCCGGTCAGCGCCTCGGCGAGCAGGCGGTGGGCGGCCTCGGCCGGCACGCCCGGCCAGAGGTCGGCGGCGAGGCCGGCGCGCGGCTGCGGCCGGCGGTGCACGGCCAGGTACGCGACGACGCGGCGGGAGTCCACACTCAACGGCACGGTGGTGCCGTCCGAGGTGAGACCGAACGATCCGAGCACCGTGATGCGGTGGCCCGGACACTCAGTGAGGGATCGGCGGTGACCGTCAGACATGGTTATCCCGACTTGTGGTGGTACGCGACTGATGACCCGTGGGCACGCCTCGTGGGCTCCGTGCCGCCGAACAGTGTTCTCCCGACGACCCGGATTGCCAAGAGGCTGTTTCGTCACAGTTACGATCTGCACGTACCTAATTGACGATCCGCAGGTACAGCCGTAATGGTGACGTCCTCGGCGATCTTAACCCAGCCCTCGGAACACGGCCGGGGGACCCCCGGCGGGCCGATCACGGGGTCGCGTGCAGTCGGACGTGGGTACCCCGGCGGTCCTGCCACACGTGCAACAGGTCGCAGAGCTGCCGCGCGATCCACACCCCGCGCCCGCGCGGTTCCGCGGGGTGCGGTGCGGTCAGGCCGGGCAGCGGCTCGTCGAGGTCGCCGGTGTCGTGCACCTCGCAGACCAGACCCCCCGCCGTGGCCCACAGCTGGATCTCGGCCTGCGGCGCCCCGTGCTCGACGGCGTTCGTGGCGATCTCGTTCACGGCCAGCACCAGGTCCTCGGACCGGACCGGGTCGAAGCCCAGCGCCGGCGCGAGCCGCGCGACCATGCGGCGGACCTCGTGCAGCTGCCAGGAGTTGTACCGGTAGGTGACGTCCGGCGGGCCCAGGATCAGCGGCGCGGCGCGCTCCCGCCCGCGCAGCACCTCCAGCGGGCAGCGGTGCTCGGGGTTGTGCCGCAGCCCGCTCCCGTCCAGCACGTACGGGTGGTTGGCCCGGGCGCCCTCGAGCACCTCGAGGTGCAGCGGCCAGGCCGGGTAGAGGCAGACGAGGTCCACCGGCAGGTCGGCCAGCGAGACGTTCAGCGCGGCGTCGAGCTCGGTCCAGTAGCCGCCGTCGACGCCGTCGTGCGCCGGGTCGTGCCCGCACAGCACGGTGGCGCCGGCGTCGCTCTGCACGAGCGAGCGCAGCTCCCGGGCCCAGGTCGCGGCCGTGGTCTGCCCCGAGCCGCCGGACGCGCCGAACGGCGCCGTCAGCGCGACGACGCCGGCGTGCCCGATCGCGTCGAACACCGCCTTCTCGACGGCGGGCGGCACCGCCACGGCGAGCTGCTCGCCGCGGCGGACGGTGGCCCGGGCGAACGCGACGGCGCGTGCGAGCTGGTCCTCCGGCCCGTCGTGGAACTCCACGGCGTGCCGCAGCCGGGTGTGCGCGGGGACGCGGGACTCGACCTTCATCCGGGCGCCCCCTCGGTGGCGGGCTCGCGCCGGGGGTCCTCGTCGGGTGCGTCGGTGGCGTCGGGCGCACCGGCGGCACCGGGCCCGTCCTGCTCCGGCCGGGACCCGTTCCCCCACCCCGCGGGCGGCTCCGCCCCGGCGACGCGCCGCTCGCGCGGACCGTGCGGACCGTCCGCGGGCTCGGGCAGCCGGGCCGGGGGCTGGCGGGCCTCGCGGACCAGCAGCTGGGTGGCGAACGGCGCCCCGCACCGGTCGAGCACCCGCTGGACACCGGGCCGGACGTCGCCGAGCACGAGCCGGTGGCTGCTCGGGAACTCCTCGGCCGCGTGCACCAGGGCGACCGCCCCGGCGACGTCGAGGAACCGCAGCGAGGCCAGGTTGAGCTCGATGTCCGTGGGCGCGTCGGCCGAGCGCAGCGCCCGGTCCAGCGTGTCCGTGATCAGCTTGTGGATGACCGGGCGGTTGCTGTGGTCGGCCTCGCCGGCGAGCCGCACGGAGGTGACGCCGGTCTGGGTGATCCGCAGCAGGCCGTCGTCGTAGGCGGCGGGGGCGGTGAGCTCCTCGCGGTGCGTCGCGCGCATCCGCTCGATCTGCTCCTGGGTGTAGTGCCCGTGGTCGTAGAGGCACAGCGCGGCGAGCCGCCGCTCGCGGACGACGTCGTCGAGCGCGGCGTCGTAGGCCGTCATCGGGATGCCCGCGGGGGCGTCGGCGCCGTAGCTCATCTGCCCGGTCATGCGGAAACCGGACCAGCCCTGGGCGACGGAGGCGTCGACGTAGGAGTGGAGCAGGGCGCGGACGTCGGCGACGGGGGAGCGGAACGCGCCGCGCGTGACGTCGGCGGGTACGACCTGCAGCTGGCCGCTGCGCAGCGTGGCGGCGACCGGCATCCGGTCCTCGGTCAGCCGGTCGAGGACCCGCTCGGAGGTGCCGTCGTCGAAGTAGACGACCTTCTCGTTGCGGCGGAGGCCACCGGAGAGGAACCGGGCGGTGAGCTCCCAGAGCTGCTCGTCGCTGACCGGAACGGCGCAGGCGTGGTCGCCGGACGCCAGATCCTCTGCCGCTCGCACGCTCATGTCTCTCGCTCGCTGCTCGTGACCAGATCACCACCCTACGGGCGCGACCGGGGGTCGCCCGTCACACGGCAGGGGGTACCCGCGCCGAAGCGACACGACACCGCGACGAACGGTGAGCCCGGCGGTCGTGATCAGGGGACCAGCGGCGGGACCTGGGCGGCGACCAGGTGGGGGCCGGGTTCGGCCGCGGCCCGGCGGAGCGCGTCGGCCAGCTCCTCGGCCGTCGTCGCCCGGACCGCCGGCACCCCCATCCCGGTGGCGAGGGCGACGAAGTCCAGCCGCGGCGAGCCGAGGTCGAGCAGCGACCGCGAGGGGGAGTTCGCGGGCAGCGACGCGCCGACCCCGAGCAGCTCCCCGCGCAGGATCGCGTAGGCGCCGTTGTCGTAGACGACGGTGGTGATGTCGAGGTTCTCCCGCGCGTGGGTCCAGAGCGCCGAGATGGTGTACATCGCGCTGCCGTCGGCCTGTAGGCACCAGACGGGCCGGTCGGGGCAGGCGACCGCGGCGCCCGTGGCCGCGGGGAGACCGAACCCGATCGCCCCGCCGGTGAGGGTGAGCCAGTCGTGCCGGGCCGATCCGGCCGTGGCCTGCGGCAGGCTCGCACCGGAGGTGACCGACTCGTCGACCACGATCGCGCCCTCGGGCAGCAGGGCGCCGACGACCTCGGCCGCGGTCTGCACGGTCAGCGGGCCGCTCGGCAGCGCGGGCGGGGCGGCCTCGGCGCGGGGCACGTCCGTGACATCGGCGGCGACGAGGTCCGCCAGCGCCTCCAGGGCGACGGTCCCGGCGGCCCCGATCTCGGTGACGCGGTGGACGGTGGCGCCCTCCGGCACCAGGTCGCCCTCCTTGCCCGGGTAGCCGAAGAAGGTGACCGGGGAGGCGGCCCCGGCGAGCACGAGGTGCGTGGTGCCCTCGAGCTGCTTCCGCGCGACGTCGCCCGGGTAGGCGAGCCGGGAGATCGGCGGGACGCCCGCGCCGCGCTCCAGCCGCGTCGGGAAGCACTCGGCGAGCACCCGGGCCCCGGTCGCGACCGCGATGCGGTGCGCCGCGACCAGCCCGCGCTCACGCAGGCCCGTGCCCCCGACGAGCAGGGTGCAGGGCTCGCCGGACCACAGCGCCTTGGCGGCGGACTCCAGGCCGTCGGCGTCGAGGGCCCCGCGGCCCGGGGCGGCCGGTGGCGGGACGGTGCCGGGCTCGAGCCCCGCGGCCGAGGTCCAGGCGACGTCGGCGGGCACGAGCAAGGTGGACACGGCGGGCGGGGGGGCGCCCGCCCCGGCCCCGCCGGCGGCGGGGGTCCCGCCCCCGGCCCCGGGGGCCCTGCCGCCGGGGGCCCCCCCCCCCTCCCGGGCGGCCCCGGGGGCCACGTCCGACTCCAGCGGGGCGTCGAGCGGCTTGTGGTCCAGGGCGTGGTCGCCGACGACGTTGACCACCGGCGTGCCGGCCCGCCGGGCGTTGTGCAGGTTGGCGGTCCCGTTGGCCAGGCCGGGCCCGAGGTGCAGCAGGGTGGCCGCCGGCTTGTCCGCCATCCGGGCGTAGCCGTCCGCGGCGCCGGTCGCCACCCCCTCGAACAGGGTCAGGACCGCCCGCATCCGGGGCTCGGCGTCGAGCGCCGCGACCAGGTGCATCTCGGACGTGCCGGGGTTGGCGAAGCAGACGTCGACGCCGGCGTCGACCAGGGTGCGCAGCAGCACCTGTGCGCCGGTGGTCTCGGCCGTGGTCTCCGCGGTCGGCTCGGGTCCTGTCTCGGGTCCTGCCATGCCGCGACGCTACCCGGCGGTGGTCACCGCCACCTCGGTGTGCGGGTTGCCCTTGATCGTCTGCAGCACCACGCAGTACCGCTCGGTCAGCTTCACCAGGCTCGCGACCTGCTCCTCGTCGGCCGTGGTGTCCAGGGCGAAGGACAGCCGGACGTCCCGGAACCCGACCGGGGCCTCCTTGTCGACGCCGAGCGTGCCCCGGAAGTCCAGGTCGCCCTCGGCGCGCACGGTGCCGGACACCTCCAGGCCCATCGACGTCGCCACGGCCCGCAGGGTGACCCCGGCGCAGGCGACCAGGGCCTCGAGGAGCATGTCGCCGGAGCAGAGCTGGGTGCCGTCGCCGCCGGTCGCGGGGTGCAGGCCGGCCTCGGCCAGCGCGGTCGCGGTGCGCACCCGGCACGCGACGCCCGTGCCGTCGAGCTCCCCGTCCGCGTGCAGCGTGACCACTGCGGACCCCGGGTCGTCCCGGTACTGCTTCTTCAGCGGGCCCTGCACGTCCCGCAGCTGGGTGGCGTCCATGGGGCCATCGTCGCCCGGGGGCGGGCCGATCTCCACCGGTACCCTCCCCGTCGTGACAGGGGTGATCCGGCAGGAGCGGGTGCTGACCGTCCCCAACCTGCTCAGCGTGCTGCGGCTGGCCGGGGTCCCGCTGTTCCTGTGGCTGCTGCTCGGCCCGCGGGCGGACGGCTGGGCGATCCTCGTGCTCGCCGTCGGCGGGATCACCGACTGGGCCGACGGGAAGCTCGCCCGGCTGCTGGACCAGTACTCGCGGCTCGGCGAGCTCCTCGACCCCGCCGTCGACCGCCTCTACATCCTCGCGGCGCTCGTCGCGCTGGGTGTCCGGGAGATCGTGCCGTGGTGGGTCGTCGTCGTGCTCGTGGCCCGAGACCTCGTGCTGGGGCTCTGCGTGTCCGTGCTGCGGCGCAACGGCTACGGCCCGTTCCCGGTGATCTACCTCGGCAAGGCGGCGACCTTCCTGCTGCTCTACGCCTTCCCGATCCTGCTGCTGGGCACCCGAGCGGGGTTCTGGGGCGAGCTCGCGCAGCCGTTCGGGTACGCCTTCGCGGCCTGGGGCGTGGCCCTCTACCTGTGGTCCGGCCTGCTGTACTTCACCCAGTTCGTCCTGGCGATGCGCGCCGGACCGGTCCGCTCCGAGGACCCGCGGCCCGAGGGCTAGGCTGCGCTGCGTGACTGCCGAGCAGACCGCCACGCCGGACGACCTGCGGTACACCGAGGCCCACGAATGGGTCCGGGTCCTCGACGGGAACCGGGTCCGGGTCGGCGTCACCGACCACGCGCAGGAGCAGCTCGGCGACGTCGTGTTCGTGCAGCTCCCGGCCGTGGGGGACAGCTTCGCCCAGGGCGACGCGCTCGGCGAGGTGGAGTCGACCAAGTCCGTCTCGGACATCTACGCCCCGCTCGCGGGCGAGGTCGTGGCCGTCAACCAGGCCCTGGAGGACAGCCCGGAGCTGATCAACTCCGCGGCCTACGGGGACGGCTGGATCGTCGAGCTGGAGCTCGGCGAGGGCGCGGGCGAGGCCGTCGCGGAGCTGCTCGACGCGGCCGCCTACCGGCAGCTCGTCGAAGGCGCCTAGCGCCGTCCCCCGGCCCCCGCGCACGGCCCCGGCACGATAGGTTCGGCGGGTCGTGCCGCGGCGGCCCGCACGACAGCAAGCCCCTGCGGCGCCTTCAGCGGCGCGGCCGGGACCGCACCACGCAGGAGGAGACCCCGAGGTGACCACGAACGACGGGCCCGGCGTTCCGCCGGAGCGTTCCCCGGAGACCACGTCGGTCTTCCGGGCGGACTTCCTGGCCGACGTCGAGCCGCCCGCCCAGGAGCAGCCGGTCTCGGGGGTCGACGCGCTGCCTCCCGGCTCCGCCCTGCTGGTCGTGCGCCGCGGCCCGAACGCCGGCTCGCGGTTCCTGCTGGACCGGCCGACCACGAGTGCGGGCCGGCACCCGGACAGCGACATCTTCCTCGACGACGTCACGGTCTCCCGGCGGCACGCGGAGTTCCGGCGCGACTCGGGCGAGTTCGTCGTCGTCGACGTCGGCAGCCTCAACGGGACCTACGTCAACCGGGAGCCGGTCGACACGGCCGTCCTCGCCAACGGCGACGAGGTCCAGATCGGCAAGTTCCGGCTCGTCTTCCTCACCGGGCCCGAGCCCGGGGCGGAGGGCTGACCGGGCGCGGAGGCGTTGCGGGGCGGAAAAGTCACCGCCGACGCCCGTCCGGAGGCGCGCGAAGCACGGGTCGCGCGTGTAGCGTCGAGCATGTCGGACCCCAGGGTGAGGAGGCGGGCGCATGAGCGAGATGCGCGTCGTGGGAGTCAGGGTCGAACTGCCCGCCAACCAGCCCATCCTCCTGTTGCGGGAGACGCAGGGCGACCGCTACCTGCCGATCTGGATCGGCTCGGTGGAGGCCACCGCGATCGCGCTGGAGCAGCAGGGGGTCAAGCCCGCCCGTCCGCTGACCCACGACCTGCTCAAGGACGTGATCGGCGCACTCGGGCGGCGGCTGGAACAGGTGCGGATCACCGATCTTCAGGAGGGCACGTTCTACGCCGAGCTGATCTTCGACGGCGGGATCACCGTGTCCGCGCGGCCGAGTGACTCGGTGGCGCTCGCGCTCCGCATCGGGGTGCCGATCCACGCCGACGAGAGCGTGCTCTCCGAGGCCGGGCTGGTCATCCCGGACGAGCAGGAGGACGAGGTCGAGAAGTTCCGCGAGTTCCTCGACTCCGTCTCCCCGGAGGACTTCCGGGGCGCCCAGCCGGGCTGAGGATCCGCCTCGATGCGGGTTGATCGCCGACACGCCCGGGTGAGCAGGGCGTACGGCGGCGTGGCGCGTTGACCGTGGGCGTCTGCGCGCTTACCGTCGGCTCCGTCAACAGGTGAATGGGTCGTCGGGACAGGAGGTCCCGGCCGGCGGAGGGAGTGCCGTGGACGGGTCGTCGTCCGACGGGCCCGAGCAGGGCGAGCTCTTCCCGGACCCGCTGGTCGGAGAAGGCCTCGACGGCCTGCCGGACCAGCTCGTCGGGTTCCGTGGCCCCACCGCCTGCCAGGTCGTCGGCATCACCTACCGGCAGCTGGACTACTGGGCCCGCACCGGGCTCGTCGTCCCGTCGATCCGCGGGGCCGCCGGCTCCGGGTCGCAGCGCCTGTACTCGTTCAAGGACGTCCTGGTCCTCAAGGTCGTCAAGCGGCTGCTCGACGCCGGGGTGTCCCTCCAGAACATCCGGGTCGCGGTCGAACACCTGCGCCGGCGCGGGATAAGAGATCTGGCGCAGATCACCCTCTTCTCGGACGGCACCACGGTGTACGAGTGCACCTCGCCCGAGGAGGTCGTCGACCTGCTGCAGGGCGGCCAGGGCGTGTTCGGGATCGCGGTCTCCGGCGCGATGCGCGAGATCAGCGGCTCGATCAAGGACTTCCCGGTCGAGCGCGCGGACGGCGGTTCGGTCGACGAGGCCCCCGAGGACGAGCTCTCCCGCCGCCGCGCCCGCCGCGCCATCAGCTGAGGCCCCGGGGCGCGGCTCTCCGAGCAACCCCCCGCATCACCGTCCCGGCGGTTCCTCTCCGTCGAGGTGAACGTCAGGGCTGTTTCGCGAGCCGAAACAGCCCTGATGCTCATTTCGACCAGCGGAGGCACGCGCTCAGGCGGCGGGACGGAAGGGGTCGTGTTCGGCGAGGAGTTTCTCCAGGCGCGCCTGGTCCACCCGGTTGACCACGGTGAGGCGCTCCTGCTTGTCCCGCACCGTCTTGGCGAGGGTGAAGGCCGAGGTCGTCACGTAGAGGACCGAGACGGCGAGGAAGGCCCGCACCCAGGGATCGGCGGGCAGGTAGAGCACGCCGACCGTCACGGCGGCGAGCGAGACGACGAACGACGCCACCGCCTGCAGGTGGAAGGCCGCGGTGGTCGACGGGACGGGGCCGGGGCTGCGGTCCGAGCTGCTCATGCAGCGAGTCTGGCGGTGATCCCGGCCCGGTTCCTCGGTGGAACTACGGGATCCGGCGCTAGGCTGGTCGGGCAGTCGCCGATCCCGCGCGGGAGAGACCCGGTCGCACGTGGACCGGGCGCCGAAGGAGCAACTCCTCCCCGGAACCTCTCAGGCACCCGAGACCGCGAGGGTGAGACGCCTCTGGAAAGCGACGCCGGTGCGGAAGCCACCGGACCGGCGTCCGCCGACGGGGAAAGCCCGGCTCCGGCCGGGTGAATCTCTCAGGCACCCGGGTACCCGGGTGGGGACAGAGGGGGAGGGCAGCACGTCCTGCATGCCGTCCTGCCCACCGCCCGAAAGGTCGTCCTCGTGACCGACGCGCCGCCCGTTCCGTCGAGCACCACGTCCGCCCCGTCGCCGCTCTCGCTGGCCGAGCTCGAGGCGGGGGTCCCGTTCGCCGACCGGCACGTCGGACCCCGGCCGGCCGAGCTCGAGCGCATGCTCGCCGCGATCGGCGTCGGCTCGCTGGAGGAGCTGGCCGACCGCGCGCTGCCCCCGAGCATCCGCGACACCGGCGAGGTGCCCACGAGCATCCCGGCGCCGGCGTCGGAGACCGAGATGCTGGCCGAGCTGCGCGGGCTCGCCGACCGCAACACCGTGACCGTCCCGATGATCGGCCTGGGCTACGCGGGCACGGTCACCCCGCCGGTGATCCGCCGGCACGTGCTGGAGAACCCGGCCTGGTACACGGCCTACACGCCCTACCAGCCGGAGATCAGCCAGGGCCGGCTGGAGGCGCTGCTCGCCTTCCAGACCATGGTCGCGGATCTCACCGGGCTGCCGGTCGCCGGCGCGTCGCTGCTCGACGAGGCCACCGCGGCCGCCGAGGCGATGACCCTGCTGCGGCGGGCGGGCAAGGCGAAGAGCCCCCGGTTCGTGGTCGACGCCGACACCCTCCCGCAGACGGTCGACGTGCTGCGGACCCGCGCCGAGCCGCTCGGCATCCAGCTCGTGGTCGCCGACCTGGCCGACGGCCTGCCCGAGGGCGACCTGTTCGGCCTGCTCCTCTCGTACCCGGGTGCGTCCGGCCGCGTCGCCGACCCCCGGAGGCTGATCGAGGAGGCCCACGCACGCGGGGGCCTGGTCGCGGTGGCCGCGGACCTCCTCGGGCTCACCCTGCTCACCCCGCCCGGCGAGCTCGGGGCCGACGCCGCGGTGGGCACGACCCAGCGCTTCGGCGTCCCGCTCGGGTTCGGCGGCCCGCACGCCGGCTACCTGTCGGTGCGCCAGCAGTTCGCCCGGCAGCTGCCGGGCCGGCTGGTCGGCGTGTCCCGGGACGCCGACGGCAACCCCGCCCTGCGGCTCGCCCTGCAGACCCGTGAGCAGCACATCCGGCGGGAGAAGGCGACGTCGAACATCTGCACGGCGCAGGTGCTGCTCGCCGTCGTCGCGGCCTGCTACGCGATCTACCACGGCCCCGAGGGCCTGACCCGGATCGCCCGGCGCACCCACCGGATGGCGGCCGTCCTGGCCGCCGGTCTGCGTGCGGGCGGGGTCGAGGTGGCGCACGGCGAGTTCTTCGACACCGTCGTGGCGCGGGTGCCCGGACGTGCCGCCGAGATCGCCGACGCCCTCCACACGGCCGGGATCTCGGTACGCCGGATCTCCGCCGACGAGCTGGGGCTGGCCTGCTCGGAGCTGACCACGACCGCGCACCTCCGCATGCTGTGGGAGGCGTTCGGCGTGACCGCGGACGTGGCGGAGCTCGACGCCGCCACCGCCGACGCCCTGCCCGCGGACCTGCGGCGGGAGTCGGGGTTCCTCACCCATCCGACCTTCCACGAGCACCGCTCGGAGACCGCGCTCATGCGCTGGCTGCGCCGGCTCGCCGACGCCGACCTGGCCCTCGACCGCACGATGATCCCACTGGGCTCCTGCACCATGAAGCTCAACGCGACAGCCGAGATGGAGCCGATCACCTGGCCGGAGTTCGCGGAGCTGCACCCGTTCGCCCCCGCGGAGGACGCCGAGGGGACGCGGGAGATGATCACGCAGCTCGAGCGTTGGCTCGCCGAGCTGACCGGGTACGCCGCCGTGTCCGTCCAGCCCAACGCGGGCAGCCAGGGCGAGCTCGCCGGGCTGCTGGCCATCGCCGCCTACCACCGCTCGCGCGGCGAGGCCGAGCGGAACGTCTGCCTGATCCCGTCGAGCGCCCACGGCACCAACGCGGCGTCGGCCGTCATGGCCGGTATGCGGGTGGTCGTGGTGGCCACCGACTCGGCCGGCAACGTCGACCTCGCCGACCTGCGCGCCAAGATCGCCGAGCATGGTGCGGCACTCGCCGCGCTGATGATCACGTACCCCTCGACCCACGGGGTGTACGAGGCCGAGGTGCGCGAGGTCTGCGCCGCGGTGCACGAGGCCGGCGGCCAGGTCTACGTCGACGGGGCCAACCTGAACGCGCTGCTCGGGCTCGCCCGGCCCGGTGCCTTCGGCGGCGACGTCAGCCACCTGAACCTGCACAAGACCTTCTGCATCCCGCACGGCGGGGGCGGCCCGGGCGTCGGGCCGGTGGCCGTGGCCGAGCACCTCGCGCCGTTCCTGCCCGGCCGCGGCTCGGGCGAGCACGCCGTCGGGGCGGTCTCGGCGGCGCCGTACGGCAGCCCCGGCGTGCTGCCGATCTCCTGGGCCTACATCCGGATGATGGGCGTCGAGGGGTTGCGGCGGGCCACGCTCACCGCGGTCGCGGCGGCCAACTACGTCGCCGCCCGGCTCGGCGAGCACTACCCGGTGCTCTACGCGGGCCGCGACGGCGCGGTCGCGCACGAGTGCATCCTCGACCTGCGCGGGATCACCAAGGAGTCCGGCGTGACGGTCGACGACGTCGCCAAGCGGCTCGCCGACTACGGCCTGCACGCCCCGACCATGTCCTTCCCGGTCGCCGGGACGCTGATGGTCGAGCCGACCGAGAGCGAGGACCTCGCCGAGATCGACCGGTTCGTCGCGGCCATGATCGGGATCCGGGACGAGATCCGTCGGGTGCAGGTGGGGGAGTGGCCGGTCGACGACAACCCGCTGCGCGGCGCGCCGCACACCGCGGCCTGCCTGGTGGACAAGTGGGACCACCCGTACCCGCGCGATCTCGCCGCCTACCCGACGGGTGCCGTGCCCGGGGTGCACGACCGCAAGGTCTGGCCGCCGGTCCGCCGCATCGACCAGGCGCACGGCGACCGCAACCTGGTCTGCTCCTGCCCGCCCATCGAGGCCTACAGCTCCTGACTCCTCGTGAGTGGCGATAGTCGCCCTGGCGACTATCGCCCTCGAGCAGCGTGGCCATGTCCTTGACCGCGTGCTGGGCCTGCGCGACCGCCATCCCGTACCCCGGGACCACGATCACCTGGGAGGCG